>SCUY01000031.1 GCA_004322525.1 Lysobacter sp.
GCCACGTCCATCAGGCGCAGCGAACCTTCCATCACCGCTTTGAACACCGGCGCCGACACCAGGCCACCAAAGTAGCCGCCCTTCGCCGGGTCGGGGTCGTCGATGACAACGACCGTTGCAAAGCGCGGGTTTGTGACCGGCACGACGCCAGCAAAGTAGGCGATGTAGTTGCGCGAGTAGCCGCCGGTGCCGTTGAACTTGCGCGCGGTGCCGGTCTTGCCGGCGACGTGATAGCCGAGAATGGCGCCCTGGGTCGCGGTGCCGCCGGTCTCGGTAACCGTTTGCATCATCTTCAGGACATCGTGCGCGACCGGGGCATCGACCACGCGGCGGGTCCGGCCATGCTCGCCCTTGACGAAGGTCGGCGTGGTCAGCACGCCGCCATTGGCCATCGCGGCATACGCGACCGCGATCTGCAGCGGGGTGGCCGACAGGCCGTAACCGTAGGAAATCGTGGCCTTTGACGTGCCGCTCCACCGCGCCGGCGCGGGCAGTACGCCGGGCGACTCACCCGGAAAACCGCTGCCGGGCTTCACTCCGTAACCGAAACCGCGGATGAACTCGTAGAAGTAACGGTCGTCCAGGCGTGCCGATATCTTGGTCGCGCCGATGTTCGAGCTCTTGGTGATGACACCGGTCACCGTCTGCAGACCGTAGTTGCTGTGGTCGCGGATCGTGTAACGGCCGAGCTTCATATAGCCGGGCGACAGGTCGATCGGCGTATTGGGCCGCACGATCCCCGCCTTGAGCGCGGCGGCGATCGTGATCGGCTTCATCGTCGAGCCCGGTTCAAGCACGTCGATCACCGCGCGGTTGCGGCGCGCGTCGCGATCGGAATCGCCGATGGCATTCGGATTGAACGTGGGGTAGTTCGCCATCGCCAGCACTTCACCGGTGGCGACGTCGAGTACCACTACCGAACCGCTGCCGGCACCGTGGCGCACGATGGCATTGCGCAGTTCGCGCTGGGCGAGGAACTGGATACGGCGGTCGATGGTGAGGGTGAGATCGCGGCCAGGCTCGGCGGCGCGCACGAGATCCACGTTCTCGACGATGTGCCCGCGGCCGTCGCGAATGACGCGCTTGATGCCGGGCGTGCCGCGCAGCCATTCGTCGAACGCGAGTTCGAGGCCTTCCTGGCCTTCGTCATCGACATTGGTGAAGCCCAGCACATGCGCGAGCGCATCACCCTGCGGGTAGAAGCGACGGTATTCGCGCTGGCTGGCGACGCCTGGAATCGCCAGCGCGAGAATCGCCTGTGCTTCGTCCGGATTGATGCGGCGCTTGAGGTAGACGAATTCGCGCCCCGCGCGTTGGCCGAGCTTGCGGGTCAGCACATCGACCGGCACGCCGAGCGCAGTGGCGAGTTGTGGCAACCGCGCCGGATTCCTGAGCAGTTCCTGCGGATTGCCCCAGATCGACTCCACCGGCGTGGATACGGCGAGCGGCTCGCCGTTGCGATCGGTGATCATGCCGCGTGAGACGGGGATCGGCAGATCGCGCAGCGAACGTGCCTGCCCCTGCGCGACATAGAAGTCGTTGTCGAGTACCTGCACATAGAACGCGCGGGCGACAAGGGCGGTCGAACACAGCCCCAGTGCGATGGCGACGCCAAGCAGGCGGATACGCAGGTCGATGCGTGCGCGTCCGCGCGGGCCACCACCGCCGCCCAGCAGGACGCGCAACGCGCGACGCCAGTCGGGGCCCGCGCCATGGCGGTCGTTGCGGTCGTTGCGGTCGTTGCGATTGCGGCGGCTGTCGCCCTGCGTCCTCATGGGCGGATCACCACGATGTCATCGCCTTCGGGGAACTTCATGCCAAGCCGGTCACGCGCGACCTGGTCGATGCGATTGGCCTCGGCCCATGTCGCCTGCTCGAGCTGCAGGCGGCCGAATTCGATGTTCAGATCGTCACGCGTTTTCTCCAGGCGCGTCGCCTGGACGAACAGCATGCGGTGCTGCTGACGTGCCTGGACGATCGCGAGCGCACTGGCGATGTTCGCCACCAGCAATGCGATGAGCAGGACACGCGGGATCATGCCGCGCCCCGGGATGGCTGCCGCGCGCTCACCGACCCAGCGGCGCCCGACAGCACGGACGGAAGTGTTGCCTCCCCTGCGAGCTTTTCGGAAACGCGCAGGACCGCACTTCGCGCGCGCGGGTTGTCGCGCGTTTCGGCATCGTCGGCTTTCAGCGCGCCGCTCAGGTCGCGCAGCGCGGGCACGAACGGCGCCTGCTCGGGCATGCGGCGGTTACCGGCGGGCGCTTTCGCGTGGCGGTTGACGAATTGCTTGACGATGCGGTCTTCCAGTGAATGGAAACTGATCACCGCGAGGCGCCCGCCGGGCTTCAGGCGCGACAGCGCGGCATCGAGGCCGTCCTGCAGGTCGCCCAGCTCACGGTTGATGAAGATGCGGATGGCCTGGAAGCTGCGCGTGGCCGGGTGGATTTTCTGGTCTCCACGCGGAATGACCGAGGCGATGAGCTCGGCGAGCTGCGCGGTGCGGGTGATCGGCTGCTCGTCCCGGCGGGCCACGATGGCGCGGGCGATGCGACGGCTCTGCCGCTCCTCGCCATACGTCCACAGCACGTCGGCGATCTCGCGATCGCTGGCGGACGCCAGCCATTGGGCGGCGCTCTGGCCGGAATCGGGGTCCATGCGCATGTCGAGCGGGCCGTCCTTGCCGAACGAAAAGCCACGCTCGGCGACGTCCAGCTGCGGTGAGGACACCCCCAGGTCGAACAGCACGCCGTCGAGGCCGTTGTCGGTGGCGTCCCAGTGGGCGAGCCGCGCGAAGCTGCCGCGGAAGATCGACACGCGTCGATCGCCACCGAACTCGCGTTCGGCGACGGCGATCGCGTCGGGATCCTTGTCCATCACGAGAAGTCGACCTTCCGGGCCCAGTTGTTCGAGCACGCCGCGGGCATGCCCGCCGCGACCGAACGTGCCGTCCAGATACGTTCCATCCCCCACGACACGCAGCCCGTCCAGGACCTGCGCATACAGCACCGGGAGGTGGCCGGAGCGCGCGCCGCGCGCTTCGCCACCGGCCGTCACAGCTCGAGGTCGAGCAGGCCGTCGCTCAGATCGTCGTCAGAGATCGTCTGGCGGATCTGGGCGTGGTGTGCCTGCTCGCTCCACAGTTCGAACTTGTCGCCCATGCCCAGCAGCACGGCACGCTTCTCGATCCCCACGGCGGCGCGGTGGCTCGCCGGGATGGAGATGCGGCCGTTGGCGTCGGGCTCGACGAAGGTGGCCGCACCGACCAGCTTCAGCTGGAAGTTGCGGCTGGTGCGCTTGGTGCGCGGCAGCGCGTTGACCTGGTCGCGCACGCGCTCCCAGACGGGCTGCGGATAGAGGTACAGCGAGCCCGGCTCGAAGGGGTTGTAGGTGAACACCAGGCGGCCGCCGCATTCCTGCGCGACGAGATCCCGATAGGCAGTCGGAACTGCCATGCGGCCCTTGTCGTCGATGGTGATGGCGGTCTCGCCCTGAAACACGACCTTCCCCTTCCGGTCGCCCGTCTTTATGCGGGCTTGATGTGAGCCGGAAAACCACTAAAAACCCGGTTTTCCCACGAGCCCCCACCTTAGGCGCGCCCCTGAGGGTTGTCAACAATCCGGCACCATCAATTTCCCAAGTGAAGTCAACGACTTGCAAGATACTTGAGATAATTGTTCAAGCTTTATCCACAAGCTACTGTTTCGTCTCATAAATTGAGATAGCAAGGTTTCCGGGCATGGTCTTCACCGGAGGCCTACAGGGCGTATGGCCGCTTTGATGCATCGCACCACGGGCGGTACGCCGCTGGTGGGGCGACCGTTTGCGGAGGGTGGCGGAGCCGGCCGATAAGCCGGGTTCTGTCGTGGACAGTCATTCCTCTAGGCGAGGCGTCACCGCCTGCGCTCAAGCAACCTACCCGGAGGCACCGCGGGCCGCGGCATAGCCTCCCTATTTGGTCTTGCTCCCGGTGGGGTTTGCCGTGCCGGTCCGTTGCCGGACTCGCGGTGCGCTCTTACCGCACCGTTTCACCCTTGCCTGTGCCCTGCCTCCGCCTTTCGGCGGTCTGGAAGCACCGTGTCGGACCAGGTCCGACACGTGTTCCAGAACGGCAGGGCCATCGGCGGTCTCTCTCTGTTGCACTTTCCGTCGGCTCGCGCCGCCCAGGCGTTACCTGGCACCGTGCCCTGTGGAGCCCGGACTTTCCTCGGCATTCTTGCGAATGACGCGACTGTCTGGCCGACTCCGCCGGGCGGGAGTGTACGGGAATGGCGCAACGGGCCGGGGGCGACTCAGTTCTCGCCGGTACCGCCATACAGGGCCTTGCGTGGCGCGCCGCTGAGCTCTGCCGCCACCTTCGCCGCCTGCGAGGGCTTGAGGTATTCGCCCAGCCGGGCGTACAGCCGCCGGCCTTCGGCGATCCGCGCGTCGGCATCCTCCGGCGCGCCCTGCACGATCACCACGAATTCCCCCCGCCGCTGGTTGGGATCGGCCAGCACGGCCGCGCGTACCGTGGCGAGGCTGCCGTCGAGCACAGTCTCGAAGAGCTTGGTCAATTCGCGGCCGAGAACCACGGGGCGATCGGGGCCGAACACGGTCACCAGGTCATCAAGGGTCTGGGCGATGCGGTGCGAGGCTTCGTAGAGCATCACCGTGCGGGTTTCGGTGACCAGTGCCGCCAGACGTTCCCGTCGTGCCGACGTCCTGGCAGGCAGGAAACCCTCGAAAACGAAGCGGTCCGATGCCAGGCCGGCGACGCTCAATGCCGCGATCGCCGCGCACGGACCAGGCACCGGAGAGACACGCAGGCCTGCCTCGCGCGCGGCCCTCACCAGCCGATAGCCGGGGTCGCTGACCAGTGGCGTGCCGGCATCGCTCACCAACGCGAGCGAGGCGCCGCCGAGCAGGCGCTCGACCAGCTGCGCCGCCTGGCGATCCTCGTTGTGTTCGTGCAGGGCGACGAGCGGGCGTTCCACGCCGAAATGCGCGAGCAGCTGCCTTGTATGCCGCGTGTCCTCGGCGCAGATCGCATCGACGCTTCGCAAGACCTCCAGCGCGCGCGGGCTCAGGTCGCCGAGATTGCCGATGGGTGTCGCGACGACGTGAAGCGTGCCGGGAGGCTGCATCGTGTTCCTGCACGGGGGTTGCGTAGAATCCTAACCCGGTCCACGCCGACACCCGCATGCCCATGAACTCCCCCGCCCGCGTCTCCCGCCGCTCCGTGGCCGCCCGCCTGCTCGCCTGCGCGATGGCCGCGCTGTTCGTCGCGGGCTGTGCGCAGATCGCCACCCGTCCGCAAGGCGCCGACCCCACGGCTGCCGGCACGACGGGTTCGCACGAGGTCATCCGGCAGGCCCGCGCGCTTGCCGAAGCGGGTACGGCGCCGGGCAGCGCCGCGCGCCGCTCGAATGAAGCGCAGATCGAACGTCTGCTGTCCTCGCTCGACGATGCCGCCCTGCAGCGCGAAGCGCGGGCGCTCGCAGCCGATGCCCCGCTGTACGACTACGTCGGCCGCGCACTGCTGCGCCGCGGGCTGCCGCTGCCGCATGCATTCGCCCGCCGTGGCTGGAATTTCGACGCGCGTCCCGCCGCCGAGCGCGACGGCTACCGGCCGCCGGTGAAGCTCGCAGTGCTGCTGCCGCTGTCGGGCAGCCTCGCGGGCGCGGCGCGTCCCGTCCGCGACGGCCTGCTCGCCGGCTACTACGGCGAAGCGCGCAGGCGTCCCGACATCCGCTTCTACGACACGGCCGGCACCCCCGCAGGCGCGCTCACGGCCTACGACCGCGCGAGCAGCGACGGTAATGATTTCGTCGTCGGCCCGCTCGGTCGCGATGAGGTCGGCGCTCTGTTCGCGCGTGGCAACCTCGGCGTGCCCATGCTTGCGCTCAACCGTGCGACGCAGACACCGCCGGAAGGCCATGCGAGCTTCTCGCTGTCGCCCGAGGACGAAGGCCTGGCCGCCGCGGACTACCTCATGCAGCGCGGCGCACGCAACGTGCTGGTGATCGCGAGCGGCGAGGAAACGCAGCGGCGCGCGGTCGTCGCGCTTCGCGAGCGGCTGGTGGCACGCGGTGGCAACGTGGTGGACGTACTCGCCGACAGCACCACCGATTTCGGCAGCGCCGCGGCCAAGCCCGTCGACGCGGTATTCCTGGCCACCAGGGGCAGCGCCGCGCGTGCACTGATGCCGCGCCTGCAGGCCACGACCCTCGCCGGCAAGCCACGCGTCGCCACCTCGCAGCTGCTCGCGGGTACCGGCAAGGCCGCCGATGATCGCGTGCTGGACGGCATCGCCTTCCCCAGCGAAGCCTGGCTGACCCGCGGCGTGCGTGGGCTCGGCATGGCCGAGGCCACCGGTGCACGGCTCACGAGCGCGCGTGGCGCGGCTGGCCGGCTGTTCGCCTTCGGCTTCGATGCCTGGTTGCTGGCCGCCTACCTCGACCATCTCGGCCGCAGTGCCGAAGGCTCGATCGATGGCGCCACCGGGGTGCTGCGCCTCGATGGCTTCGGCAACGTGCAGCGCACACCCGGCTGGTCGACCTTCGCCAATGGCGAACCTGCCCCGCTCGCCGACGCGGGCCGCTGAGCCTGCGCCAACGCACACCCGCGCGCGCGGCGCGCAGGTCGAGGCTGCTGCGCGCGATCATCTCGTCCGCCACGGCCTGACACCCGTCGCGTCGAACGCCACCTACCGCTTTGGCGAGCTCGACCTGGTGATGCAGGACCGCGCAACACTGGTCTTCGTCGAAGTGCGCTTCCGCGCCGGCGGCGTGTTCGGCGACGGTGCGCAGTCGATCTCCGCATCCAAGCGCCGCAAACTGGTCCAGGCGGCGAATGCGTTCCTTGGCGCCCATCCGCGCTATGCCGATGTCCCGTGCCGGTTCGACGTGATCGATGCCAGCGGCGATGCCGATGCGCCGACGCTGCACTGGCTGCGCGACGCCTTCCGCGCGGACGACGCCTGATGACGCTCACCGGTGGGCTGCCTGCCGAACTCTCGCGGCGCTGCGCCGCGGTCCTGGGCGATGGCTGGCGCGAGGATGCCTCCGAGCGCCTGACCTATGCCTACGACAATTCGCGCAGGCATGCGCTGCCCGATGCCGTCGCGCTCCCTCGCACGCGCGAGCAGGTGGTTGAATTGCTGCGCGCCTGCCGTGCGCATCGCGTGCCGGTGGTGGCGCGTGGCCGGGGTACGAACACGACCGGTGCCTCTGTGCCGGTGTCCGGCGGGATCGTGGTCTCGTTCGAGCGCATGGATCGCATCGTCGACATCCGCCCCGGCGACCGCTGCGCGATCGTCGAGCCTGGCGTACTCAATGGCGACCTTCAGGCCGCGCTTGCCCCGCACGGCCTGTTCTGGCCGCCGGACCCGACCAGCGCGGCCTTCAGCACGGTGGGTGGCAACCTCGCCTGCAATGCAGGTGGCCCGCGCGCGGTGAAGTACGGCGCGAGCCGCGACAACGTACTCGCGCTCACCGCGGTGACCGGCGCGGGCGAACTGATCGTCTGCGGCAGCGCGACCACCAAGGGAGCGACAGGCTACGACCTGCAACGCCTGCTGGTCGGCAGCGAAGGCACGCTCGCGCTGATCGTCGAGGCGACGTTGCGCCTTGTGCCAACGCCAGCATCGCGGCATGCCCTGCGCGCGATCTACCGTGACGTCGCGAGTGCAGCGCAGGCGGTCGCGCGGCTGATGGCGCAGCCGGTCACGCCGTCGATGCTCGAATTCATGGACGCGCACGCGGTGCGCCTCGCCCGTGAAGCCGGTGGCGCCGACCTGCCGGCCAGTGCCGGTGCGCTGCTGATGATCGAGGCCGACGGTGACGTGGCCGACCTCCCGGCCGCCGTACGTGCGCTGTCCATGGCGGCGACGGGCGAAGGACTCATCTCGCTGGATGACGCCGGCGACGACACCGCGCGGGAACGGCTGTGGTCGGCGCGCAAGGCGCTATCGCCGGCACTGCGCAGGCTCGCGCCCGGCAAGATCAACGAGGACGTGGTGGTGCCGGTGTCGCAGATACCCGCGCTGGTGGATGGCGTGCAGGACATCGCTGGCGAGGCATGTCTTCCGATCGTCTGCTTCGGGCATGCCGGCAACGGCAATCTGCACGTCAACATCCTGTTCGACCCCGCCTCAGGCGACGAAACCCTGCGTGCCGATGCCGCCCTGTCCCGGGTATTCGCGCTGACGCTCTCGCTCGGCGGCACATTATCCGGGGAGCACGGCATCGGGCTCGCCAAGCGCGACTTCATGCCTCGCGCCGTCAGTGCACCCACGCTGGCCTTGATGCACGCGGTCAAACACGCGTTCGATCCGGACGGGATCCTCAACCCCGGCAAGCTGCTGCCTGCGTGATTCGTGATTCATGGGTGATGGCAGGCCCCGTGCCAACGGGCGGGCAGGCCTGAGACCGGGAACAGGCCGGGCGCATTCCGTGCCCGGATCAGGCCAATGAGAGCCGTGCGTGCAAGCCGTCAGAGGGTCGTGCCGGTTTTCCCGTCGTCCGTGAAATGCACGTAACCGATGTAAGGCGCAGACCACACCCTGCCCTCCCCATCGACCGCCTGCACGCCCGTGCCCGCAAGCACCGCACCGATGCGGGCCGGCGCCTCCGGCAGGCTGTGCATCTGCGCGCGCAGCCCTGCGTCGGCAGTGAAGGCGAGCACGTAATCATCGCCGCCGGTGGTCTGCAGACGCCGCCGCGCATCGCTGTTGAATGTTCTGTCCAACGAAACGGAGATCGGCAGGCAATCGACATCGATCCTCATCGCGACATGGCTGGCCCTCGCCACGTGGGCCAGGTCGGTGAGCAGGCCGTCGGAGATATCGATCGCGCTCGATGCCCTGCCGCCGAGCGCGCGACCGAGCGCCACCTGCGGCACCGGGCGCGCGAGCGCCGCTTCAAACATCGCGACCGCTTCGATATCCACACCGTCGACCGGCGCCACATCCGTCCGCAGGCCGCGCAATGCGAGTGCCGCGGCGGCATGCCCGGGCATGCCGGCAATCCAGACGTCATCGCCCACGCGCGCGCCATCCCGGCGCAGCGCGCGACCCGGTTCGACGAAGCCGTGCACGGTGACGCAGATCGACAGTGGGCCACGCGTGGTATCACCGCCGACGAGCGCGACGCCATGCAGGTCGGCCAGCGCGAGGAAGCCGTCGAGGAAGGCATCGAGCCAGGCGATATCGGCCTGCGGCAACGAGAGCGAGAGCGTGCACCAGGCGGGTTCGGCGCCCATCGCCGCCAGGTCGGACAGGTTGACGGCGAGCGCCTTCCACCCGATATCCGCCGCACGCGCATCGCCTCGGAAATGCACGCCCTGGTTCAGC
>SCUY01000032.1 GCA_004322525.1 Lysobacter sp.
CTCAAGCTTGCCCAGTCCGACACGGCAATTGCTTCTCCCGCGCAGGCGGTGCTGCAGGCCCTCGCGAGTCGCGTGGTCGTCCGAGCCGCGATAAGTTCACCGAAGCCGGCCACGCGCGATCTTGAAGCACGCGAAGATGCGTTGGCATGGGTCGCCGTCTGCTGGCACTGGTCCATCAACGTCGCGTTTCCACGGGCGACTCAGTTCCCCGCCCATCTCGCATGGCTTTTCCCCGGTTGGGCGGATCGCGAATATCTCCTCAACTATGCGCCGGGCGACCTGCCTGGCGAGTCATCTGACGTGCTCGAACATACGACCACAGGGGCGGGACGGGCCGCGTGGGCTTTATGGTGGTCCGCTGCGCAGAGAATCGCCAACGAGCTGTCGGCTGCCCCGGTGGACCCTCCGGACGCACTGGCACCTGCCATCGTGCTTACGGGGCTTCGTCGCGGATGGGCCATAGATCCGCAGTGGGTCAGGAGCATGGGCAGGCCGAGCGCTCTCACTCCCTTCCTGCGACGGTCTGTCGCCGACCTGGATGCTGGATCCAGGAAACGGTTGCTGGATGTGGCGCTGACCGCCGTTGACTGGAGGTCAAATACCGGAGGCGCGGCTGAAACTTCTTTGCGCGACACGGCACGAAATCAGGTGGACGCGATGATGCTGCCGCAGTCTTGGCTCGTTCAGGACGTGATCAACGGACTGGATGCAAGTGCCGTCGTGGACGTGGCCGGCCCGCTCCGGTTTGGCCACCTTGTCATTTGTTTAGACACCGGGAACGCAGCTGTCATTCGCGAGTTCGCACAGGCGCTGCCGCGGACGTCGCGCTGGAGCGAAACCTTTCTGGAACTGGTCCCGATTCTGCCGCGGCAGTCCTGGTCGACCGCGTTGGCATGGCTCAATTTCGATCCACACGCGCACATCGCGGCGTGGTTTTGGAAACAAGACGCAGAAGCAACGTTGGCAATGCTCAAGCAAGCCTCCCAAGTGAGCGAAGTTGCGATTTCATTGTTGTTGCGCGTGACGCCTTGCGAATACACAGCGGCGGTGGCGGAGCTGCTCGTAGATACGCAGCATCCCGCGCTCCGCAACCACCGAGCCGCTTGGGCTTTGGACCGCCTGCCGCACCATGGTCTTAAGCTCGAAAAGCTTATAAACACGCTGGCTGCGGATGAATGGAGCGCGCACGAGGACTGACTACGGTTCTGACAATTCTTGCAGGCCGACGCTGCTTCGAAGCTTGGCTTAACTGAGTGCTTCGACGGCTATGTCTGCTTTGGGCGGCGGTTTCAACCGGAGCCGTAACGCAGCGCCATCCGCGTGCAGGCGGTTCAGCGGTCGGGATCGATTACCGCTTCCATCAGCGAAATTTCCTGAGCCTTCGCGCCGAGTCGCTTTGCGACGTCCTGCCATGACCGGACTGCGGCTCGCACTATTTCGACGATGGCCGCGGCAGCGCTCGCATTGAGTCGAAAGTAGGCACGTTGTGCGTTCAGGACCCCCGTGTCCGGCGTCGGGTCGGCGGCGTCCAAGGCCAGCACGTGCACGTCCTTGTCCGGATTCGGGTTGACGTCGAACGCAGGCGCCAGCGTCCAGCCGGTCGGGGCGCGAAGGAAGCCGTGATTGCGCAGGTGGTCGTCGCGGTTGCCGACCAGTACGTTGAACACCGCGCGCCGGAACAGTTCGGCAAGGCCCGCCTCCACGCTTCCCGCCGCGCCGTTTTCCTGGACGGCCATGGCGAGGTCGAGGTAACTGGCCCCATCGCTCTCCATGTCGAGCAACGTCTTGGCCGACGCATACATCCGTCGGCTGCTGCCGTCGCGATCGAAACGCCGTGCCGCATAGGTATGCCCGCGGTCGGACAGCGACAGCAGCCGGGCTTCGGGCATGGCGATGCCGGCCGCCACAGAGAGCTGGTAGGTCACGAACTCCCATAGGCCGACGTCGATCCGGTCATCGTTCGACGGGAACTTGGCCAGCCAGAGCGCGCCATGCTCGTCAACGAAGCTGGCCTTGGGCCGTGCGCCGCCAAGCGAGCCGCCGGGGACCAACAGCTGCCGGATCTGTCTGTCGAGCTGCTCCCCGGCGCCCTGCTCGACCAGACGAGCCGCGGCTTCCAGTTCCCGGAGAGAGGTCGCGGGCGGAGCACTGGGCTGCAGCGATGACATATAGGCGACGCTGTCCGGCTCGCGCAGGCGCAGCGCACCCATGCGCGTTCCGTCGTCGACACCTACCAGGTAGTCCCACGCACGCAGCGCTCGTCGGGGGCGCTTCTCCTCCCGGGCCTCGATGGCTTCTCGCCGGTCCATCAGCAGCTTGCCCCAGCGATCCGGCGAGCAGTCCTGGAAGATTCCCGGTGGGTGTGAGGTGTCTTGCGCGTGGAACGGGCCGGAGTGAAGGGGGAGCAGGGGCTCGATGGCGAACGCACGGCTGTCGACCAGCCACTCGCTGTCGTACTCGAAGCGAATCACCTCTCCGCGTCGTCCCGAATCGCGGAACAAGTGGCCGACGCGGGTCGGCGTGGCCACCAGCAAGGCGTCGTCGAGGACGACTTCCATCGCGCTCATGCGTCGTCCTTCAATGAGGGTCTTGCCGTCTTACGGGCGGCACTACGGCGCGGCTGCTTGAGGTCGATGTCCTGCAGTTCCCGTCCGAGTTCGTCCTGCGCGGCGAGCTTGTCGATGTCCGCCGCCAGGCCGAGCGCCTGCAGTACCCGCACCACGGTGGCCAGACTGGTGCTGGGCTCGCCCGATTCCAGCTTCCGAAGGGTCGGCAGGGTGACGCCAACGCGC
>SCUY01000219.1 GCA_004322525.1 Lysobacter sp.
GCAGCGCGGCTGCTCGACCGGGATCCGCACGTCGTCGCGGCCGACCATGTCCGGCACGGTCGGCGCGTCCGGATCGATGCAGACAAGGGCGAACGAGCGCGTGCTGGACGGTGCGTCATCCCAGCGCAGGTGCGGGTTGCGGTTGGCGCCGAAGCCGACGCCCTCCGTGGTGCGCGTGCCGGCAGCGAACTCGGCCGGCAGCCGCTGGCGGTGCTCGAAACTCTCACTGGAAAGTCGCATCGGAACTCCGCAGATGGGGCGGCGGGCCGCCGCAGGCGTGCAAGGTCAGGCGGTGTAGCCCAGACGCTGCGCCACGGGCGTGACGATGGCGAAGGCTTCATCCAGCACCCCCGCAAAGCGCCGCCAATGGCCGGCCGGCAGACGGGCAGGGCCGAGCTGCCGCGGCGTCGGTACAGGCAGGTCGAGCTCAAGCGCATCGGCGAGCACCTGCGCCAGCCCGGTCGGATCGTCCGTGATGCCATCCAGACGCAACAGCCGGTGCGGAAACAGCGCCTGCTCGTGCAGCTCGGCGACCTGCTCGAGTAATTCCGAAAGCCAGGTAGCCGCGGACGCGGCATCGGAGAACCGCACCGGCAGGGGGCTGCCGTGGGCGAGCCAGTCGACGAGCATGTCACGTGGGTCACGCAGGGCGATCAGGAGCAATGCCTCGGGCAGGTGCGGCCGCAATGCCAGCAGCAGGGCATTGTCCCAGGCCGGCAACCAGTCGAAGACGGTCGGGCCCTCGACACCGCGCCCGGCCAGTGCGGCGCGCCATTGCGCAACCAGGTAGGCACCATCGGCTGAACCCTCGACGAGATTCGCGGGCGTCTCGAGGCGCTGCAAAGGGTCGACCGGCGGCTGCGCGGCGAAGCGGTCGAGCAGCACCGGGGCGCCCGCGACCTCGAGGGTCCGCACCAGACGCTCCACCATCGATCCCGGCGCACCCCACAGCAGGACGATGCCAGCGGGCTCGGGCGGCAGGGGCGCCGCCTCCGGCCATGGACCCGCATAACGGGTCGGCGCCGGCAACGGCAGACGCTGGTGGGCGACTTCGGCATGCAGCGAAAGCCACGTCGCAGCGGCGGTGTCCGGGCTTCCCGCCTGATCCTGCGCCCGGCCCAGCATCTGCCGCAGTGCGCGACGCACCTGCGGATCACCGGCCTGACCTTCCAGCTCGCGCAGGCGCTCGACGGCCTGTACCGGCTCGCGGGCCATCAGCACTTCGAGCAGGCGGAACTCGGCCTGCGCATGGCCCGGCTCCACTTCGATGATGCGGCGCGCCGTGCCTTCAGCTCCGTCCGCGTCGCCCGCTGCATCGAGTGCGGTGAGGCGGGCGGTCAGCGCGGGCACATGCCCAGGCATGGCCACAAGCCACCGATCGATCACCGCGACAGCAGCCTCGTCCGCGAAGGGTTCGATGCCCAGGCGTGCCAGCCACAGGGCGGGCACCTGCGGATGGGTGGCCAGTGCCGCGTCGAGCGTGCCGCGGGCATCGTCCTGTGCATCCAGTTGCTCCCAGGCTGCGAGAAGGGCCGACAACATCCGGCGATCGCCCGGCATCAGCGTGAGCGCATGCTTGAGGCGCCCCAGTGCCGTATCGACGCGGCCAGCCTCGACCTCGAGTTCGCCGACCAGACGATGCAGCGCCGGGGGCGCGTCGGGATCGGCCAGCGACGTGGCCAGCTCGTCCGCCGCTTCCGCCGCGCGACCCTGCCGACGCATCAGGTCCGCGATCAGTGCTTTCAAGGCCAGGTTGCGCGACTGCGTCTGCAGCAGGCTGCGGAATGCCTGTTCCGCGAAGGCGAGGTGGCCATTGGCGAGGTGGGCGAAGCCCAGTGCCTGGCGGAGCATCGGCTCGTCCGGGCTTTGCTGGCTGGCCTGTGCAAGCAGCCCCAGGGCTTCGTCCGGCCGGCCACGTCGCAGCGCGAGCAGCCCTTCCACCGCACTGACCTGCGGATGCTCCGGCGCGATGCGCGCGGCCGTGCGGACGAGCCGCTCGGCTTCGTCAAACTCGCCTCGACCGAGCGCGAGCTGGGCCTGGATGATGTAGGCCGGGAACTGGTTCGGGTCCAGTCCGACACTGCGCGCTAGCGCGGCCTGCGCCTCGTCGAGCTGGCGGGCCTGCAGCAGCAGGCCGGCGCGCTCGAGGTGCAGGTCGGCATCTTCGGGTTCGCGGGTGAGGGCATCGTCGAGCGTGGCGAGCGCGGCCACGCTGTCTCCACCGAGGCGCTGGGCGGCGGCGAGCAGGCGCAGGGCGCGCAGGTCGTCGGGCTGCTGCGCGACCAGCGCATGCGCCGTGGCGAGCGCTTCGTCGGCGGCGCCGCGGCGCAGGGCGGCGATGACGGTGTCGTACATGGAAATCCGGTCAGGCGGGGTGAGCCGACGATTGTAGCGGCGTGGCCATGGCGTCGAGCCGCTCCGCGATCCACGCTTCGGCCAGCCCCTGCAGGCGGAAATTCTCGATGAAACCGCAGTGCCCACCGCGCGACGTGATCTCCAGATGCGCGCAGGCCGGCAAGCCCAGGCGCTCGAAATCATCGACCGGGATGACCGGATCATCCGCGGCGGTAAGCAGGTAGGCGGGTACCGCCAGTGCGGCGAGCCGGTCTCCGGCCAGCGTGTAACCATCGAAGTAGGCTTCGATGGTGCCGAAATCGGTATGGCGCTCGACCAGCCAGCGCGTGAGCTCCATCAGCCGCATGCCGAGTGTGCGATCGTCCAGGTGCAGCAGGTGCGGGAACAGGGCGCGTTTGCGCAGCAGCGAAGCGCGCCATTTGCGCTCGAAATACCGGCGGTACAGGCCGCCGCCGCGATCCATCACGGCCATCGTGCGTGCCGGATCGAGCACCGGGCAGACCGCGGCGACAGCGTCCAGCGACAGCCCCGCCGCCGGTGCGTGCAATGCCAGCCGCAGGGCGAAGTTGCCGCCCAGCGAATAGCCGGCGGCGACGAATCGCGGCGACGGGAAACGGCGCGCGACCTCCACCGCCGCACGCACCACCTCGTCGAGGCGGTTGGAGTGGAAGATCTGTTCATTGAGATGGTGGCTGTCGCCGTGATCGCGGAAATTCAGCCGGAACGTCGCCCAGCCGCGCGCGAGCAGTGCGGCCGCGGTAAGGCGCATGTAGCTGGAGTCGATGCTGCCTTCCCAGCCGTGCAGCAGCAGCGCCAGGCCCTTGGGCGCGGCGCCACGCGGCAGGTCGTGCATGCCGAGCAGACGGATCCCCTCGCCGGCATCGATCACCTGTGGCGTGGAGCCGGCGGTGACCTCCGCGAGCCGCGCCTCGCCCAGATGGCGGCGCAGTGGGCTGGAGCCGAGGGCAGTCTGCACGTGCGGGCTGCGCAGCAGCCACGGGGGCTCGAAACGCAGGGAGCACCTCATCCGCCGGGGGCGGCCATCGCCTCGAGGATCCGCTGACGGGCAAGCTCGGCGATGCGCCGGCGGCCCTGCATCCCGCCCGGCGCGATCGGCTCAAGGAAATGCACCGTCGCGATACGCGAAGGCTCGCCGAGCAGGCGCAGGAAGTTGGCGAAGAAACTCTCGCGACGACGGAACGCCACCACCCGCTGCGCGCTGCCGTGTTCGCCATAGACCAGCGCGACCGGTTGCACCGGCACGCACGCCTCGACCGCCGCGGTGAAGATGCGCGCGTGGAACGGGCCGAGCTCGCCGCCACCTCGCGTGCCGCCCTCGGGAAACACGCCGACCGACTGGCCCGCGCGCAGCCGGCGCACCATCACGCCGAGTACGTCACCCAGCGATTCGGTGCTGCCGCGCCGATGGAAGATCGTCTGCGCGCGCTCGGCCATGAAACCCACCAGCGGCCAGCGCGAGATTTCGTCCTTGGCGACGAAACCCATCATGTGCTGGCTGTGCAGCAGGGTGATGTCGACCCAGCCGACATGATTGCCCACGAACAACGTCGCGCCCTCCAGCGGCACGCCGGTGCGACGCAGGCGGAGCCCGAAGATCC
Source organism: Lysobacter sp. (assembly GCA_004322525.1). GTDB lineage: Bacteria > Pseudomonadota > Gammaproteobacteria > Xanthomonadales > Xanthomonadaceae > Cognatilysobacter. The sequence goes on from SCUY01000219.1 coordinate 3,975, forward strand.
ACATCAGCCCGATCGCCCAGGCGCGGATGACCCGGTACTGCAGCGGTTCGCCACGCCAGCGCCAGTCGCGCGTCGGGGGGGTCAGCAGCAGCAGGGTGAGGGGCAGATGGACCAGCAGGTGCCAGAGCAGCAGCGGTACGCGGATCAGGTAGCGCAGCACGCGCAGGGCGGCGGCGCCGGTAGGGGGAGTCGGCGCGATCATCGGCGGCACGATACCGGACGCATGCCGCTTCCGGCATTCACGCCATGACCGGGCGTTCAACCACCGCGAGAGTGAGCCGCGAGATGCAGACAAGCCGCGCGCGATCGTCCTCGATGCGGATCTCCCAGACCTGCGTGCGTCCGCCGACATGCAGCGGCCGCGCCGTGCCGGTAACCACGCCTTCGCGCACGCCGCGCAGGTGGTTGGCATTGATCTCGATACCCACGCAGACCCGGTCGGGCGGGACGCAGAGATTGCCCGCGGTGCTTCCCAGCGTTTCGGCGAGCAGCACCGATGCGCCGCCATGCAGCAGGCCGTAGGGCTGCCGGGTGCGGGCGTCGACCGGCATGCTCGCGCGCAGGAAGTCCGGGCCGAGGTCGGTGAATTCGATCCCCAGCGGTTCCATGGCCGTGCCGGTGGAAAGCGCGTTGAGTGTCTCGACGGTGGATCCGGGGCGGAACAGCGAGGCGGCGGGAGCGGTGGTCATCGGCGCACGATACCGCCCCGGTGCCCGCCTCGACGCAGCCACTTCATGGCGCGGTGGTGGTGCGGAAGGCGCGTTCAGGCGAAACGGAAGGGCGGCTGCGTCCAGGCGGCGGTGTAGCGGCGGCTGGCCGCATAACCGCTGCTCTTGCCATAACCGATGCCGAAGTCGCGCTCGGGCGCACCAAGGCGGTTACCGCTGGCGAACGGGGTGGCGGACACGCGGCCGCGGGTGGTCGGCGTGGCCTGGGTGGAGGTCGGGTTCTGGGAAGAAGCGAGGCAGAGTGCGTTCATGGCGGGAGGTCCTGAGGTGTGGGTTGGTGATCCGGTGTGCTGGTAAAGTACCACACCATAAAGTCAGCACATGGGCCGAAAGTCACCCCCCGGCTTACGCCTGCCCACTCGGGGCACCTGCCTTCGATAATTTCGACTTCTCCGCAAAGCGGCCCCAGCGCGCGGTATCTCCGTTCGCCCCTGCGGCAACTCTCGCGGGTCGACGGATGCCTCATCGCCCCATCCGCGATCTCTGCGCCAGACCGCTCGGCCCGCTCACGAATGGGCATCGCGCGCGGCGCCTGTGACGCTGGGCAAGCCGAGAGGAGCCGCGCCCGTGATCGAACTCGTCTGCCAACCCGTCGCAGAATCCCCGGCGGTTTCAAGGCCGGGCGCGTGCCGCCCTGCGCGCCGCGGCGGAAAGTCGGTTCATCTCGATGATCATGACTTCATTCCACTGGCCGCGGCTGCGTCCACACAGCCAACGCCTGTGCTTACGCGATCGCGCCGCCGACGCGCAGGCCTGCGGTGATAAACTGCCGCGCCCCGGTGGCGCTGCGGCGCTGGTCTGTCCACCGCGGTCATCCGAAATTCCGGTTCGCGCGCTACGGCGCGCCCAAGGTGGATCGTGCGCAATTACGACCTGGTGTTCCTCAAGAAATTTTCGATGCTGATCGTGTTCCTCGTCGCGGTCATGCTCAGCCTCATCCTCGCCGCGCTCTACCTCAACGGAAAACTGCCGCACGAGCGCGATCCCGCGATGGCGCGGCTGACCGAGGAACGGATCGCCCCGGCGGGCGCGGTGTACGCGGGCCAGACGGGCGCCGCGCAGCAGGCCGCTGCATCGGCCGCGGCCGCGGCGGCAGCCGCCTCGCAGGTCGCCTATGGCGGCACCAAGGATGGCTCGGTGATCTTCGGCCAGCTGTGCAGCGGCTGTCATGGTTCGGGTGCCGGTGGCGCGCCGATGCTGACCAGGGCGGCGTGGGCCGCGCGCATTGCCAAGGGTGCCGACACCCTGCACAAGCATGCGATCGAGGGCTATCAGGGAACGGCCGGAGTGATGCCGGCCAAGGGCGGCAATCCGTCGCTGACCGACGAGCAGGTGATCGCGACCGTCGACTGGATGCTCGCGAACCTCAAGTAACCCTGCCGTGCCTGCATCGCACGCCCGCCGCCGCCTCCGGGCGGCGGTGTCGTTTGCGGGCCTGCACGATCCCTTCGACCGGCCTCCGTATCCTCCGCGCATGACCGAATCCACCTTCCCCTCCGTCGTCGACCTGCCGGCCGGCGCGTCGGCACCCCTCGTGCTCGACGGCCCCGCCGGGCCGCTCGAAGCCATGCTGGAGACGCCCGAAGCCGACGTCCCGGCGCGCCCGCTCATCGCGGTGTTCTGCCATCCGCTGTCCACCGAGGGCGGCAGCATGGGCAACAAGGTGGTCACGATGGCCTGCCGCGCGCTGCGCGAATCGGGCGCCACCACCCTGCGCTTCAACTTTCGCGGGGTCGGGCGCTCGGCGGGCGAGTTCGACGACGGCGAGGGCGAGATGCAGGACCTGCTGGCGGTGGTCGAACAGGTCCGCCGCGCCCGCCCGGGCTGGGCGCTGTGGCTCGGCGGCTTCAGCTTCGGCGCCTACGTCTCGCTGCGCAGCGCCGATGCGGTGCAACCCGGCCTGCTGATTTCCGTCGCGCCGCCGGCCGGCCGCAGCTGGGATTTCGAAACCATCGCGCTCTACACCGGGCCATGGCTGGTGGTGCAGGGCGATGCCGACGAGATCGTCGATCCGCAGAAGGTCTACCGCTGGATCGAGCATGTATCCGAACTGCGCGCACCGCCCACGCTGATCCGCATCCCGGACACCAGCCATTTCTTCCACGGCAGACTCACCGACCTGCGCGGCGCGATCCGCAACGGCGTGCGTGACCATCTGCCCGATGTCATCGCCCATGGTTGAGCCGTCGCGGCTCCCTTCGCAGCGCTATGACGAGGGCGTCGCGCGTGGCGGCTGGCAGGCCGACCCCGCGCAGCACGCAGCGCTCGCCGAACTCGACCGCCTGCACGCCGCGCTCGTCACCCCGGTGCGTCGTGGCCTGTTCGATCGCTGGTTCGGTGATGCCTCGCCTGCGCCGCAGGGCCTGTACCTGTGGGGCGGCGTCGGCCGCGGCAAGACATTCCTCATCGACCTGTTCTACGACGGCCTGCCGATCGCGGAGAAACGCCGCACGCATTTCCACCGCTTCATGCGCGAGGTGCACGAAGCGCTGCGCCGGCATGCGGGCGCGAAGGATCCGCTGGTCGCGATCGCGCACGAATGGCGCGCGAACCTGCGCGTGCTGGTACTGGACGAATTCTTCGTCAACGACATCGGCGACGCCATGCTGCTCGGCCGCCTGCTCGAGTGCCTGTTCGCCGAAGGTGTCGCACTGGTGACCAGCTCGAATACCGAGCCGCGGAATCTGTACAGGGATGGCCTGCAGCGCGAGCGCTTCCTGCCCGCGATCGCGCTGCTGGAAGCAAACTGCCACGTGCTGCTGCTCGACAGCCCCACCGACTACCGCCTGCGCGCATTGACGAAATCACCGGTCTACCGCGCGCCGCTCGATGCCGGCGCCGATGCCTGGCTGGCCAGGCGCTGGGACGAGTTGAGCGGGCATGCGCCGGTCGGCCATGCGCCACTGCACATCGAAGGCCGCGGGATCCCCGTGCGCGCCCGCATCGACGGCCATGCCTGGTTCGACTTCGCCGCGTTGTGCGAAGGCCCGCGCGCAGCCAGCGACTACATCGAGATCGCGGCCGAACACCACACCGTGCTGGTCGGCGGCATCCCCGTGCTTGACGACAGCCGCGCCGACGCCGCGCGGCGCTTCGTGCACCTCATCGACGAGCTGTACGACCGCCACGTCAACCTCGTCTGCACCGCCGATGCCGCGCCAACCGGCCTGTACCGCGGCACCAGGCTCAGTGACGCGTTCGAACGCACCGCCTCGCGCCTGATCGAAATGCAATCGGCGGACTACCTCGCGCTCGAACATCGCGGCTGAGGGCAGGGAGACGTCACTGCGCGGGTATGGCGGCCCGCACACCGCCCGGCGGTAGACGCCGTGCGCCCGTCATCACCCCGTCGATCGCCTGCGCGACTCCAGCACCGCATACACCATCACCAGGGCGGCGAGTGAGATGCCGATGGCGAGCCACTCCCTGGTGGTGAGTGTCAGCAGGATCGCGAACATGATCAGCACGGCGGCCCATGGAATCAGTGGCCCGCCCGGCAGCCGGTATGGCATGCCGCGCTCGGCGATGTCGCGACCCTGCAGGCGCCAGGCGGCCAGCGCTACGACGGCGTAGACCAGGCAGATCGCGCCGCCGGAGATCAGTGCGAGCGTGTCGAAGCTGCCGCCGAGCGCGAGCACGCAGGCAAGGCCCGCATGCGTGGCCAGACCCATCAGCGGCACGCGATGCGTCGCGCTGACGCGCCCGAAGGCCGACGGCAGGTAACCGTCACGCCCCAGGGCGAACAGCAGCCGCGAAGCACCCAGCAGGTTGCCCAGCAGGAAGCCGGCCATCGAGATGCAGGCAGTGGCCAGCAGCAGCGTGCGCCCGCTGCCGAACAACGCGCCGGCCGTGTCGGCGATCGGCACCTTGCTGGTCGCGAGCGCGGCGCCGAGCACTCCCTGGCCGACGATCTGCAGGCCCAGGTACAGCGCGACGACCAGCAGGATCGCCACCATCGTCGCGCGCGGCACGTTACGCGCGGGGTCGTTGACTTCACCCGAGGGCACCAGCGCGGTCTCCATCCCGGAGTACGCGAACATCACCAGCACCAGCGAGCCACCCAGCGCGGAGAGCGACGGTATGTCGGACGGCAGGAAACTCACCGCGCTCCAGTCGACGACCGCCAGCCCGGCGATGACCAGCGCGAACAGCGGCGTGAGCTTGAGTGCGGCGAGCGTGGCGATCGCGCGCGCGCCGAGTTTCACCCCGAACGCGTTCAAGGCGAACAGCAGGGCATACGTGCCGATGAGAAGCGCGGCCCGCATGGCGGGGGCTTCGAAGGCGGGCGCGAGGCTCGCGACCTGCAGCGAGAAGGCGGCGGCGACGCCCGCGCTGGAGGCGACGTGGCTGATCCACATCAATGCCCCGGCGATGAAGCCCGCGAACGGCCCGAACGCCACCGAAAGATAGGTGTACGGCCCGCCCGTGGCATGCGTGCGGCTTCCGGCGGCGGCGAAGCACAGCGCGACCGGGATGATCGCCAGCGCACCCGCCACCAGTGACAGCGGCGCGGCGCTGCCCATCTGCGCGGCGAGCGCGGCGGGCATGCGGAAGATGCCGCCACCGACAATGACGTTGATCACCGCCGCGGTGAGCGCAAAGGCGCCGACCGCCCGGATCAGCGCGGCATCGCCCTGCAGCAGGGGCGGAGAGGGATCGCTGGCGGCCATGGTCAGCCCGATGAATGGAAGTGCGCGCAGCGTCGCACGCCGGGCCTGGCATTTCGAGCCGAGGCCACGGAAAGCTGCGGTAGCATCGATGGCCCTGCCGGAGTCCGCCATGCGTCCAGCGTTGCCGATCGCGTTCTTCCTCGCTGCCATCGCGACGCTCGCTGCGCCGGTGGTACGCGCGGGAGTGCGTCCCGAGGTCGATGCCGCCGCACGTGCGGTGAATGCACAGGTCGTCACCTGGCGGCGCGACTTCCACCAGTTTCCGGAGTTGTCCAATCGCGAGGAACGCACGTCGCGGAAGGTCGCCGACGCATTGCGCGGGATGGGCCTCAAGCCGCGCACCGGCATGGCGCGCCACGGTGTGGTCGCCATCATCGAGGGCGGGAAGCCCGGCCCGAAACTCGCGCTGCGCGCCGACATGGACGCGCTGCCGGTGACCGAGCGCAACGGCCTGCCATTCACCTCGAAGGTGACCACGCAGTTCAATGGGCAGAGCACCGGCGTGATGCATGCCTGCGGGCATGACGCGCATACCGCGATCCTGCTCGGTATCGCGCAGTCGCTGGTGAAGATGCGTGCGCAGCTGCCGGGCCGGGTGATGCTGGTGTTCCAGCCGAGCGAGGAAGGCGCGCCCACCGGCGAGAAGGGCGGCGCCTCGCTGATGCTGGAGGAAGGTCTGTTCCGCGACTTCAAGCCTGATGCCGTGTTCGGCCTGCATGTCTTTTCGAGCGTGCAGACCGGCCGGATCGCGGTACGCCCCGGCCCGCTGATGGCGGCGTCGGACCGTTTCGCGATCACCGTGCATGGCCGGCAGACGCATGGCGCACGGCCCTGGGGTGGCGTCGACCCGATCGTCACCGCGGCCGAGATCGTGACCAGCGCGCAGAACATCGTCGCCCGCCGCACCGACATCGCCAAGCTGCCGGTGGTGCTCAGCTTCGGCGCGATCAACGGGGGTATCCGTTACAACATCATTCCCGACGACGTGAAACTGATCGGCACCATCCGCACGTTCGACGACGCGATGCGCGACAAGGTGCTGGCCGATCTGAAAAACGTGGCCGGGCACATCGCGGCGGCGAACGGCGCGACGGTCGATGCGCAGGTGCCCGACGCGCCGGGCAACCCGGTCACCACCAACGATCCGGCATTGACAGCCCGCATGCTGCCGAGCCTGCGCGCCGTCGTCGGCGAGGCGAACGTGATCGAGCCGCCGCTGCAGATGGGCGCGGAAGATTTCTCGTTCTATGCCCGGCAGGTGCCGGGGCTGTTCTTCTTCGTCGGCGCGACCGCGCCAGGCATCGACCCGGCGACTGCACCCAGCAACCATTCCCCCGAATTCATGCTCGACGAAACCTCGCTCGACATCGGCCTGCGCGCGATGCTGCAGGCGACGCTCGACTACCTCGACATGCCGCGGCCGTCATGAGCGATGGAAGCCACGTCGTGAACACTCCGGGCCTGCTGCTCGGCCGCCCTGTCGACTACCCGACCCGATACGACGCCGCGCTGCTGTTCGCCATTCCGCGCAGCCGGGGCCGCGCGGAGCTGGGCATCGGCGAGATACCGCCCTTCGTCGGCCACGACCGCTGGCATGCCTACGAGGTGAGCTGGCTCGACCCGCGCGGCAAACCGCACGTCGCCACCGCCACGCTGCATGTGCCGGCGAAGTCGCCGAACCTGATCGAATCGAAGTCGCTCAAGCTTTATCTCAACTCGTTCAATTCGACCGTCTTCGACGGCTATCAGGACGTGCGCGCGCGCATCGCCGCCGACCTCGCGCGCGTTGCCGGCACCGAAGTCGCCGTCACCTTCGGGCTGCCGCCGATCGACCGTCGCAGCCCGGCAATCCTGCTCGACGTGATCGAAACCGACATCCATCACTACGGGCCGCCGGACGCCGGGCTGTTGATGACGCGCCAGCCGCTGGACATCGTCGAGGAAACGCTCACCAGTGGCCTGCTGAAATCCAATTGCCCGGTTACCGGCCAGCCGGACTGGGCGCGCGTCACCATCACCTATCGCGGCGCGGCGCTCGACCATGCCAGCGTGCTGCGCTACCTGGTTTCGTTCCGCGACCACTGTGAATTCCACGAGCAGTGCGTCGAGCGGATCTTCATCGACCTGATGGCGCGGGCGGCGCCGGCCATGCTGTCGGTGGAGGCGCGTTACACGCGTCGTGGCGGGCTGGACATCAATCCGTGGCGGGCCACGCCCGGCGCACCCATGCCCTCGGTCGCGCGCGACGAGCGGCAGTAGCCGGCGGCGGCGCGCGGCGCCTTCACGACAGCCTGCCGCCGCCTTCACCACCCCGATGACATGGTGGCGCCGCCCTTCCACGGCGGATCGACCATGCCCACACCTCCCGACTTCTCGAATGTCCGCAGCGGCACTTCCTCGGTGCCTGCCGCACCCGATTTCTCCAACGTGCAGAGCGGCGTCAGCGCCGCGCCAGGCACAGGGGAAGCACAGCGCTACACCGTGAAGCGCGGCGACACCCTGTCGCACATCGCCAAGCACTTCTACGGCCACTCAAGCCGCTGGAAAGCCATCTTCGATGCCAATCGCGACCAGCTGAAGGATCCGGATCGCATCCGGCCCGGCCAGGAACTCGTGATTCCCCCCCTCGATACCCAAGACTGATCCGGAGACGACAATGACTTCCTCCCTCTCACGCGCGATCACCATCGCCCTGTTCGCCACGCTCGCGGTCGCGGGCTGCAAGAAGAAGGACGCGACCCCGACCACGGCACCTGCCGCGGATACCACCGCCTCGCTGCCGCCGGCGTCCACGCCGTTGCCAGCCCCTCCTGCGCCCGCCGCCGGTGCGACGACAGTGAGTGGCGTGGAGCTGGGCAATGCGGTCGGTGCCGACAACCGCGTCACCACGGCGATGACCACGTTCGGCGCACGCGACACCATCCATGCCTCGGTCACCACCACCGGCGCGGCGACGCCGGGCAAGCTCATCGCGCGCTGGACGTTCCAGGACGGCCAGGAAGTGAAGCGCGACACGCTCGATATCAGCGGCCCGGGTACGTACGACTTCCATATCGCCAAGCCCGACGGCTGGCCGGTGGGGCGCTACAAGCTGGAACTGTCGCTCGATGGCAACGTGGTGCAGACGCGCGATTTCGAAGTGCGTTGACCGGTCCGCACCGCCGGATGCCGGCGGATGGATTCCGCGATGCGGGTGAGCCGGGCGCGACCACAGTCGCGCCCTTTTTTTCGCCGCGGCATCGCCGACGCCACTACCATGGCGCGCCGCCGCCCCGAGAGCCCGCATGAAAGCCACCTCGCCCCTGACCGATGCGCAGATCGAGCGCCTCGCCGACCTGCTCGACCAGCGCGCCGTGCCGTTCAAGGGCTTCAATCTCGAGGCGCTCGACGGCTATCTCACCGCGGTAGCCCTGGCGCCCGAGGCGATCGTCGTATCGGAGTGGGAACCCGCCGTCTGGGGCAAGCCCCCGCGCTGGAGCGACGACGACGAAGCGCGCGAGGTGCAGTCGCTGCTCGCCAGCCACGCGGTGATGGCATCGCTGCGCGTGCGCCACGATGACGAGGATCTGCCTGACAGCCTCGCCCCCCTGCTGTGGCTGCCCGAGAACCTCGACGAGGTGGACGACGATGAGCTCGATGTCGGCCGCGACTGGGCCTTCGGCTTCTTCCGCGGCGTGGAGCTGCGCGAAGCCGGCTGGGAAGCCTGGCTCGATGAAAACGACTGGATCGAGGAGATCTTCGACCTGTTCGACCGGCTCGCGAGCGGCGAAATCATGGGCGAGGACCTCAGCGCACCGGGCACGCCGATCGAATACAAGCAGCGGCTGGAGATCATCGGCAGCCTGCCCGGCATGCTCAATGACCTCCACCAGCACCGCATCCACGCACTGACGCCGCGCGAGCCGCTGCGTCGCGCCGACACCCCCGACCGCAATGCGCCCTGCCCCTGCGGCAGCGGGAAGAAGTACAAGAAATGCTGCGCGCTGAAGGATGCCGGCTGAAGCTGGAACCGTGCCGGCTCAGTGGGTGCGTGGCCCCTTGCGGCGCTCGACCTGCTTGGGAATCGCGCGGTCGACGGCCTGAACCGGCGTGACGGCGAAGCGGAGCCCCGCCGCGCCGAGCGCGCTGCGCACTTCATGGAAGGTCGCCCAGTCCGGCATGTCGCGCAGTGCGCTTTCGACCAGCGCGAGGTCGCCGGTCTGCTTGCAGGTGCGGAAGTAATCCGTCAGGTCGGCGGTTGACCGCAGGTAGTCGGCGATACGTCGGTGGTCCATGGGGATATCCCGGAGCGCGTGGCGCGACGCTACGCGCCCGGCGTCTGCAGGCCGTGTAGGCGCCACGACAACAGCCGACGAACGCGGGTCGCCGTATGCTCAGGCCTGGCTTTTCCCGGAATCCCCGTATGCGCCTGCTGCCCGCCGTTGCCGTGCTCACCCTCGCCCTGGGGGGCTGCCAGAGCCTGCCTGCGACCAATCCCGCCGTGCCCCGCGACACCGGCCCTCCCGTCGCCGACATCGCCACCGAAGACGCCCGCTTCGCCGACGTGTCCGGCCACTGGCTCGACGGCTGGATGAAGCTCAACCCCGTCGCGGCCACGCAACTCGGCGATCACCGCTTCGACGATCGCCTCGACGACCTCGGCCCGGCGGGCCGCGCGGAACTCGTCGCCTTCAGCACGCGCCTCCTCGCCGACCTCGACCGCCTCGATGCCTCCAGGCTCTCGCGCGAGAACCAGGTCGATGCACTGATCCTGCGCAACCAGCTGCAGTCCGACATATGGAACATGCAGACCTTCCAGAGCTGGGCCTGGGATCCGCAGGTCTACAGCGGGCTGGCCGGCGGCGCGATCTACAACCTGATGGCGCGCGAGTTCGCGCCGATGCCGCAGCGCCTGAAGTCCGCGACGCTGCGCATGGAGCAGTTGCCCGCGCTGTTCGCGCAGATGCGCGCCAACCTCGACCCCGCGCGCGTGCCGCTCATCCATGCACAGACCGTGGCCAAGCAGAACGCGGGCGTGCTGCAGCTGGTCGATGAATTCATCCTGCCCAATGCCGGCAAGCTCACCGGTGCGGATCGCACGCGCCTCGACGCCGCCGTCGCCAACCTGCGCAAGGCCGTAGCCGATCAGCAGACCTGGCTCGACAAGACACTTGTGCCGAACGCGAAGGGCGATTTCCGCATCGGCCGCGAGCTGTACGACCAGAAGCTCAAGTTCGCGTTGATGTCCTCGCTGTCGCGCGAGGAGATCGGCAACCGCGCCAAGGCCGAGATCACCCGCGTGCGCGGCGCGATGTACGGCATCGCGCAGCAGGTGTTGAAGGGAAAGAAGGGCGCCCCTGCGTTGCCGGCCCACCCCACCGACGCGCAGCGCCAGAAGGCGATCGAAGCCGCTCTCGAGCTCGCCTACCGTGACCATCCTGCGCGCGCAGGCGTGGTCGACGCTGCGAAGGCCGCGCTGGCGCAGGCCACGCAGTTCGTGCGCGACAAGAACCTCGTCACCGTGCCGAACGACCCGGTCAAGATCATCCTGATGCCGGAGTTCCAGCGCGGCGTCGCCGTCGCGTATGCCGATTCACCGGGCCCGCTCGACAAGGGCCTGGATACCTACTTCGCCATCTCGCCGATCCCCGATGACTGGACCGCTGCGCAGACCGAATCATTCCTGCGCGAATACAACTCGCGGATGATCCACCTGCTCACCATCCACGAGGCGATGCCGGGCCATTACCTCGAGGGCGCGTACTCGGCGCGCTATCCGTCAACGCTGCGCGGCGTGCTGCGCTCGGGCCTGTTCGCCGAAGGCTGGGCGGTCTACACCGAGAACATGATGGCCGACGCCGGCTACATGGACAGCGACCCGCTGTTCCGCCTCGTGCAGCTGAAGTTCTACCTGCGCACGATCTCCAACGCGATCCTCGACCAGGGCGTGCATGTGGAAGGCTGGAGTCGCGAGCAGGCGATGCATCTGATGACGCACGACGCCTTCCAGCAGGAGCGCGAGGCGGCCGGCAAGTGGGTGCGCACGCAGCTCAGCAGCGCGCAGCTGCCCACCTACTTCGTCGGCGTGCAGGAGCAGTTCGACACGCGGCGCGCGGTGGAAGCCAAGCTCGGGCCGGCGTTCGACCTGAAGGCCTACCACGACCGCGTGCTGTCGTACGGAGCGCCGCCGGTGCGCTTCGTGCGCGAGTTGATGCTGGACCAGCCGATCGAGTGACCTGCGCCACGTGCGTCACACACAAAAAAAGGGCCCGGCAATGCCGGGCCCTTTGTTACGCGATCAGCCGCTCAGAAACTGCTGGCGTTCAGGCGCCCGTTGCTGAGCACCTTGCCCTGCAGTGACGGTGTCGGAACCGCGGTGCCAAGGATCGCGGCCTTGACATCCGCTGCCGTCGCGGCCGCATGTGACGACTTGTACAACGCCGCCGCGCCGGTGACATGCGGCGTCGCCATGGACGTGCCGTTGTAGCTGGCATAGCTGGAGACCAGCTTGCCTTTCACGCTTTTCGGTACGCTCGAGTAGATGCCCGAGCCCGGCGCACCGATGTCGACGGTGGTCGCGCCCCACTGGGAGAAGCTCGACAGCGCGCCGGTGTTCGTGATCGAAGCGACGGCGATGACATTCGCCTGCGGATAGTTCGACGGGTAGCTGGGGGTTACGTCGTTGTCCGAAGCGCTGTTGCCTGCCGCGGCGATGAACAGGATTCCCGCCGCGTCGGCCCGGCTGATCGCATCGGAAAGCGCCTGCGAGAAGCCGCCACCGCCCCAGGAATTGTTGGTGGCGACGATATTCATGCCGTGGCGCGTCTTGAGGTCGTTGAAGTAGTCGACCGCCAGGACCGCGTTCGCTGTGGTGCCGCCATTGCGGCCGAGGAAACGGCCGTTGATCAGCTTCACGCCCGACCAGCACACCCCGGCCACGCCCTTGCCGTTGCCGCCCATGCCGGCGATCGTGCCGGAGACGTGCGTGCCATGGTCATCGTTTGCGCCGCCCGCATTGATGTCGTTGTTGTTGCCGTCGAAGTTCCAGCCGCGCACGTCGTCGATGTAGCCGTTGCTGTCGTTGTCGACGCCGTCGACCGGATCGTACGGATTGGTCCAGATGTTCGCGGCCAGATCCTCGTGCTGGTAGTAGATGCCTTCATCGATCACGCCGACATAGACACCCGAGCAGTCGGTATGGCCAAGGCCCCAGGCCTCGGCGGCCTGCGAGCCATAGGCATTCGCCGGGCTGGACGCATCGCCATACATGCCCCACAGCGAGCCATTGGTGAAGTAGGTGTCATTGGAAGCGGCATCGTGGTGGTAGATCCAGTTCGGCTCCGCATACTCCACGGCCGGATCATTGCGCAGCGCCTGCACGGCGGAGGCGACCGTGATGCCCGCGGGTATCCGCAGCAGTGCCGTCTCGCCCCGGCGTGCGCCGCCGCGACGCAACGTTTCGACCTTTTGCGCACCGAGGCCACTGCGCACCGCGGCCTGCTGGGTGGCGGCCACGCCATCCCGGTACTTCACGATCAGTTCGCCGAACGCATAGGGTTTGCCGGCCTTCAGCGCGGCCAGGACCAGGTCGGGACGCCCGGCGGCGGCGGCCGGTCCGCAGACACCCAGGGCAAGGACAACGGCAGTGGAAAGAACGCAGAGACGTACACCAGGCTTCATCTTCGACCTCGGGGCAGGGACGTGACGGGATTGCACGCGTCCGCCGTTATGCCATGTGCCTGCAACACATTTTTCACGATTGTTTAACGAACGAGCGCTTCCGAGGGCATGGAACGCCCGGTTTTCCCTGAAACGTTCAATCAGGCGCGGTGGCAGCCGACAAATGGCCTGATCAGGGGGTTGAGCGGCAGCGCAGCAGGGAAGAAGTGTCATCTGCGAAGCTGCGAACCGGCGGCGGCGTGGCCACTAGTGCAGGAAGACCCCGGGCCCGGCTTGGACGGCTTTCCCGGAAAAGGCCCGCTGTTCGGGGAAGAAGGCCGCCAGCATGTCCTGGATGCGCTGGCGCAGATAGTCGCGCTCGCCGCTGACCGCACGGTCGATCAACCCTTCGACAGCCTCGTCGAACCACTGCCGTGTCGATGCCAGCCGCGACGCGGGCGCATGCGCGAGCACGAGACTCATCCGCGCCAGCTCGACTTCGAGATCGGCGCGTGTGCGGATATGACGGCGGCGGTCGGGATGGGGGAACATCGTCCTGCAGGTGTGGAGTCATCTACAACGTGACGCATGCGCTCGCCCAAGCCAAGCTTTTTAAGCCTTTTTTTGTGCGCGGTGCAGGCGGAGTTCACGAGCCTGACGATGGCGTGCACGCGCCTTCGGTGCCCTGTGAAAAAACAGCGCGCGTTTCACAGTTGCCGCGTCCAACGCGATCAGACGAAAGCGACCTGCGAATGGGCAGCGCAGATATCAGTGAAGGCATCGGAAAGATCGCGTGTAGCGCCGATGCGCGGATACGCGCAGAACAGCGTCAGCTGCTCGCGGGCCAGCAATTCGTTCCACAACTGTTCGAGGCGAAGCGTCGCGTCGGTGAGCCCGTCGGCCCAGAGCAGCGCGACCATCTCGCCGAACACTCGCACCGGCCGGCCCGGTCCACGCGCCTGCAGGACGACATCACGCACCACGCGTTCGAAACACGCGGTATCCGGAAAGCCCTGGCGCAGGAAGCGGGACAGGGTTTCGGCGGCATCGAGCGCGATGTAGCGGGCATCGGCCCGGGCGCTGTCGAGATCATTGCCGGCCTCTCGCAGGCGCACTTCGAGCGACGAGCGATGGGCGGCCGTCGCGATCACGATCGTCGCCTCGCCACGCTCCAGCCCGTCGCCGATGAAACCGGCGAGCGTGTCCCTGAAGACGCTTTCGCTTCTGTAGACCTGCAGGACATGCTCGCAGGACGCCATTTCGCCCCAGAACGTGTCCACGCCAGGCCTGGCCACTTCCAGATTCATCGGCAGGTTGCGTCCGTTCAACGGACGGCGTCCGTTACGGGCGCGATGATTGGGAAGTGCAAGGCTACGTGATGTGAAAAGAGCATGAACAGGGCGGCTTCACCGGGACGCTGGCTGTCGCGTCCGCGCCACCACCTTGCCGACCGCTTCCAAGCCAGGCCGCCGTGGTTTTGCCCCGGCTTTCTCGAACCGCGACAATGCCCGCCCGGCGATCCCGCATCGCCCGCCGACGCCGACGCGTCCTCCTTCGTTTCGCGAGTGCCCCATGCCGAACACCCCGAAGATCCTCTACACGCTGACCGACGAAGCACCGTTCCTCGCCACCGCCTCGCTGCTGCCGATCGTCGAAGCCTTCGCGGGTACCGCCGGCATTGTGGTCCAGACGCGCGACATCTCGTTGGCCGCGCGCCTCCTCGCGCAGTTCCCGGCAGAGCTCGGCGACAAGGCGGTGAGCGACGACCTCGCCGAGCTCGGCCAGCTCGCCACCACGCCGGAAGCGAACATCATCAAATTGCCGAACATCTCGGCGTCGGTGCCGCAGCTCAAGGCGGCGATCAAGGAATTGCAGGCACAGGGTTATCCGTTGCCGGACTACCCGGAGGAGCCCGCCAACGATGCCGAGCGCGACATCCAGGCGCGCTATGACCGCGTCAAGGGCAGCGCGGTGAACCCGGTGTTGCGCGAGGGCAATTCCGACCGTCGCGCGCCTGCCTCGGTGAAGGCGTTCGCGCGCAAGCATCCGCATCGCATGGGCAAGTGGTCATCGGCGTCGAAGACGCACGTCGCGCACATGGACGATGGCGACTTCTACGGCAGCGAGACCTCGACAACCCTCGACGCTCCAACCAACGCGCGCATCGAATTCGCCGGCGCCGGCGGCGCCACGCGCGTGCTGAAGGAGAAGACCGCGCTGCAAGCCGGCGAGATCATCGATGCGGCGACGCTGAGCACGTCGAAGCTGGCGCGTTTCATCGACGCGCAGATCGACGATGCCAAGGCGCAGGGCGTGCTGTTCTCGCTGCACCTGAAGGCCACGATGATGAAGGTGAGCGATCCGATCCTGTTCGGCGTCGCCGTCAAGCGCTTCTATCGGGATGCACTCGAGAAGCATGCCGGCGTGCTCGAGCGCATCGGCTTCGACGCCAACAACGGCATCGGCGATCTCTACGCGCGCCTGCCGCAGCTGGACGCGGCGACGCGCGCGGCCATCGAAGCCGACCTTGCCGCCGTCTATGCGGGCCGGCCGGGCGTGGCGATGGTGAATTCCGACAAGGGCATCACCAACCTGCACGTGCCGTCCGATGTGATCGTCGACGCCTCGATGCCGGCGATGATCCGCGACAGCGGCGGCATGTGGAATGCGCAAGGCAAGCTGCAGGACACCAAGGCGGTCATTCCGGACCGCAGTTATGCCGGCATCTACCAGGCGGTGCTCGATGACTGCCGCGCCAATGGCGCGTTCGACCCGGCGACGATGGGTTCGGTGCCGAACGTGGGCCTGATGGCACAGAAGGCCGAGGAATACGGCTCGCACGACAAGACTTTCCAGCTCGACTCCGCGGGCACCGTGCGCGTGGTCGATGTCGATGGCAACGTGCTGCTGCAGCAGAAGGTCGAAGCCGGCGACATCTTCCGCATGTGCCAGACCCGCGATGCAGCGATCCGCGACTGGGTGCAGCTCGCGGTGTCGCGCGCGCGCCTGTCGAACACGCCGGCGGTGTTCTGGCTGGATGCGAACCGCGCGCACGATGCGCAGCTGATCGCGAAGGTCGAGACCTACCTGAAGGATCACGACACGAGCGGGCTCGACATCCGCATCCTGTCGCCGGTCGAAGCGATGACGTTCTCGCTCGCGCGCATCCGCAAGGGCCAGGACACGATCTCAGTCACCGGCAACGTGCTGCGCGACTACCTCACCGACCTGTTCCCGATCATGGAGCTGGGCACCAGCGCGAAGATGCTGTCGATCGTGCCGCTGATGGCCGGCGGCGGCCTGTTCGAGACCGGCGCGGGCGGCAGCGCACCCAAGCACGTGCAGCAGTTCACCGAGGAAAACTACCTGCGCTGGGATTCGCTGGGCGAGTTCCTCGCGCTCGCGGCGTCGCTCGAGCACATGGCGAACCGCACCGGCAACCCGCGCGCGCAGATCCTCGCCGACGCACTGGACGCAGCGAACGCGCGCATCCTCGACGAAAATCGCAGCCCGGCGCGCAAGGTCGGCGAGCTGGACAACCGCGGCAGCCATTTCTACCTCGCGCAGTACTGGGCGCAGGCGCTCGCCGCGCAGACGCAGGATGCCGAGCTCGCCGCGCTGTTCGCGCCGATCGCCAGCGCGTTGACCGACAACGAGGCGACCATCCTGCGGGAGCTCGTCGCGGTGCAGGGCCAGCCGGTCGACATCGGCGGCTATTACCGCCCTGATGCGGCCAGGCTCGCGCAGGCCATGCGTCCCAGCGCCACGCTCAACGCCGCCATCGCATCGCTTTCCAGCGGGCTTCGTACCCTGCAGTAACCCCCGCCCGGATCAGCCCATGCGCCTTGTCCCCTCCGTTGCCGTTTTCCTGCTCGCCGGCAGCCTGTCCGGATGCGCCAGCCGGCCGGCCGGCAATGCGCAGCTCCCGTCACCTGCCGAGGCCACGCTGGATGCGGCCATAGCCGGGCCATGGCGCGCGCCGGCGAACACCGCGCGGGATGTCTATCGGCATCCGAAGGAGACGCTGGGTTTCTTCGGGCTCACGCCAACCCAGACAGTGGTCGAGATCACGCCGTCGCCGGGCTGGTACAGCGAGATTCTCGCTCCGTACCTGCGCGCTCGTGGCCATTACGTGGCCGCCGTGATCGATCCGGTGACGCAGAAGGCAGGCGCCGGTCGTGATTACTATGCAAAGGCGCGCGAGACGTTGCAGGCGAAGTTCAGCGCGGACCCGGCGCGATATGGCGGGGCACGGCTGGTCAGCTTCGATCCCGGCCGCCCCGTATTCGGTGCGCCTGCCTCTGCCGACCTCGTCCTGACCTTCCGCAACGTGCACAACTGGCGCCTGGTCGGCACCGTCGGGCCGATGTTCAAGGGCTTCTTCGACGTGCTCAGGCCGGGCGGCGTGCTGGGCGTGGTCGAGCATCGGGCGAATGGCGACGTGGCGGACGATGACCGCAGCGGCTATGTCGGCGAAGCGCAGGTCATCGTGGCGGCACAGGCCGCGGGCTTCGTGCTTGATGGCAGCAGCGACATCAATGCGAACCCGCGCGATACGAAGGATCACCCGAACGGCGTATGGACGCTTCCGCCCACCAATCAGCACGAGGCGACGGACGATGCGAAGTACCGTGCCATCGGCGAGAGCGACCGCATGACGCTGCGTTTCGTGAAGCCGCGTGGCTGAGCCGCACATCGCCGCCGGGGTTGCCAGCGTCGATGTGACTACTGTTCCGCTGGCTGACGAACGCGCGCGGCTGGCGCGCATCACCTGCCGCGGCGTGGGCATGACGGCGGCGAGCGCACTGTTCTGGCTGGCCCTGGCCGCAGTCGCGGCGTGGGCCGGGCTGGACAGCGGCGCGCTCGCGCGGTTCTTCGTGGTCGGTGCAGCGGTGGTGTATCCACTGGGCTATGGGCTCAACCGCCTGCTGGGCGGCGATCTCACCGCACATGGCAGCGGGCTGCGTGGCCTCGTCGGCATGCTCAGCCTGGGCCAGCTGTTCGGTTGGCCGGTGGTGGTCGCGCTGCTGTCACGTGATCCTGCGCTCATCGCCTTTGCCCTCGCGGTAATGCTCGGCGTGCATTTCCTGCCTTATGCCTGGCTCTACCGCGCGCCCGCCTATGCCGCGCTCGCCGTGATGTCAGTGCTCGTCGCCAGCGGCGTGCAGCTGGTGCAGCCCGCACGGGCAAACGTGCTGATCCCGCTGGCAATGGCTCTGCTGTACGCCGTGAGCGCCATCGCGGCCCACCGGCAGAACCGGCGCGATGCGGCGGCATGCTGATCGCGTTCAACAAACCCTATGGCGTACTTTCGCAATTCACCGATCGCAGCACTCCCCCGCGCCCCACGCTCGCGACATTCGGCCTGCCTTCCGGCGTGTATCCGGCCGGCCGGCTCGACCATGACAGCGAAGGCCTGCTGCTGTTGACCGACGACGGTACGCTCGCGCACCGGCTTACCGACCCTCGACACAAACAGCCGAAGACCTACTGGGTGCAGGTGGAAGGCGAGCCGGCAGACGCGTCACTGCAGGCGCTTCGTGAGGGCGTGCAGCTGGGCGATGGCATGACCCGGCCGGCCCGGGTTGAACGTCTCGAGGCACCGGCGCTGTGGCCGCGCGATCCCCCGGTGCGTTACCGGAAGACTGTCGCGGACGCGTGGCTTGCATTGACGATCAC
Organism: Lysobacter sp.; assembly: GCA_004322525.1. Taxonomy (GTDB): domain Bacteria; phylum Pseudomonadota; class Gammaproteobacteria; order Xanthomonadales; family Xanthomonadaceae; genus Cognatilysobacter. Next base: position 22,690 of record SCUY01000219.1, read on the forward strand.
CGAGGGCCGCAATCGGCAGGTGCGACGGATGACGGCGGCGGTCGGCTTGCCGACGCTGCGCCTGGTCCGTATCGCCATCGGGCCGGAACGTCTTGATGTTCTGGCGCCTGGAGCGTGGCGCTATGTGCGCTAGCGCACCGAACAAGCGGCCGTAATCGCGGCATCTTCGCGTGAATGGTTCACCGAAGCTGAATAGCCGACATCGTCTGTTGGTTTTTCGTCTGTTAAGGTCCGGCGAAGAACACGCGGCTTCCCGCCGCTTCCACCCTGCGGAGAACTCCCCTGAGCGCGACGGCCACCGCCGCCCGTATTCTCGTTGTCGACGACCAGCCCGCGAACCTGCGCGTCGTCGGCATGCTGCTGTCGCGTCAGGGCTATGAGGTAGTCACCGCGGAGAGCGGGCCGCGTGCGCTGGAGATCTGCCAGGACGACCCGCCCGATCTCATCCTGCTCGACATGATGATGCCGGGCATGGACGGCTTCCAGGTGATGGAAGAGCTGCGTGGCGGCGCGGCGCCGCCGAGCGTGCCGGTGGTATTCGTGACCGCCGCGCAGGATCGCGACCTGCTGCTGCGTGCCTTCGATGCCGGCGCAGTCGACTACGTCACCAAACCATTCCTGCCGGAAGAGCTGCTCGCGCGGGTGAGCGCGCATGTCGGTCTCAAGCTCACCCGCGATCGTCTGGAACGCGTCGCCCGCGAACGCGAAGAACTGGTCAATCTCGTCGCGCACGATCTGAAGAACCCGCTGTCGAGCGTGCTGTTCGCGAGCGAGATGCTCAAGACCGGCGCCTGCAAGCCCGAACGCGTGCCGCGCTACATGGAAATGATCCACGAGAGCGCCACCGATGCCCTGGGTTACATCCGCCAGTACCTCGAGAGCAGTGGTCGCGGCGAGACGGCCGATGTGCAGCAGGCTCCGCTGGCCAGCACCATCGACTGGCTGGTCCAGCGGTATGAATACCAGCTCGAGGCCCGCGGAATCCACGTCGTCGCGCAGCGCCCGGCGGAGAGCGTGCAGGTGCGCATCGATGAGCGCGTGCTGCGGCAGGTGAGCGAGAACCTGGTCACCAATGCGATGAAATACGCGCCGGGCAGCGAACTGCTGATCGCCGGGCAGCCGGGCGCACCGGGGTACTGGCAGCTGGTGGTCGCCGACCGCGGCCCCGGCATCCCGGCGGCGAAGCAGCGCGAGCTGTTCAAGCCGTTCGTGCGCCTGCATGACGGAGACGATGGCATCTCGAGCGGCCTTGGCCTGTCGCTCGCCAAACAGATCGTGCAGAACGCGGGGGGCCAGCTCTGGTACGAAGATCGCAAGAGCGGCGGCGCGCGCTTTGTGATCGAGTTGCCGCAGGCCGGCTGACCGTCGCTTGCATCGCCGCGGGCGGGCACTCGCGCGCGGTTCATGACCGCCAAAAGAAAAACGGCGCGCGACCTGAAGGCCACGCGCCGTGTCGCCCCGGGACGACTCAGTGTTCGGTGCGGTTTTCGGTGCTGCTGGCGCTGCGCGAACGCGCCGCACGGCGGGTGGTGCCACTGCGGCTTCGTGTCTTCCGTGCCGTCGTCTCGCCGGCCTCGGTGTTCTTCGCCTTGGCGCGACGTGCCTCGATACGCCGTGCGCTGCCTTCCACGGTCTGGCCTTCACCGTTCTCGGCGCGGCGCGCACGGCGCTTTGCCGCATACCAGAGCAGCCCGGCGCCTGCGGCGGTGGCCACGAAAATCAGCGGATTGCGGCGCACCACCATCATCCCGACCTTCGCGCCCGTCTTGAGCGCGCCGAGCTTGGCGCCGGCGTCGAGCCACTCGTTCGCGCGCGGCGCAAAACCGCGGATGGCGTCGCCCGCTTGGCTGGCCAGATCGAGCGCGCGTTCGGGCAACAGTTCCAACTTGCTCATGTCCGGTGTCCTGCAGGGAAACGGAGGTCAGTCTCTGCCGCCAGTCGTTGAAGCGGCGTGAGCGATCGCCACACGGCGGCTGAATGCGCACGCGGCAGTGCAGTAAACAGCTCTGCCACACATCGCCCGGCCGCACGAGGCATCGTCCAGTCGCGGGCGGGCTTGTCAGGCCGTGATGCGACCAGCGGCGGGGACGAAATGACTCCACAGCCGCATGCGATGCATCACGTCCCGCGTGGCTTGGCGCGATGCGTCGCCGTCGCCGTCCACGGGTCATCGGGCCACGGGTGCTTCGGGTATCGCCCCTTCATTTCCTTTCTGACTTCCGGGTACGTGCGCTCCCAGAAGCCGCGCAGGTCCTGCGTGACCTGCAGCGGGCGCCCCGCCGGAGACAGCAGGTGCAGCGTCAGCGGCACGCGTCCATCGGCGATGCGAGGGGTATCAGCGAGCCCGAACAGCTCCTGCAGCTTCACCGCGAGGACAGGCGCGAGCGCGTGGCCGTCCACGTCCGTTGCATACGTGATCGCGCGTTCGATGCCGGACGGGACGATGATGCGGGCGGGCGCGAATGCGTCGACTCGCTGCCGCAGCGACCAGTCCAGCCGTGATTTCAGCGCTTCTGCGAACGCCTGTTCGCCCAGCGCGTCGAGTCGCGTCTTGCCCGCCAGCGCCGGGCGCAGCCAGTCATCCAGCGTGGCGAAGAGCGCCTCGTCCGCGAGGTCGGGCAGCACGGGCTCGCCCTGTGCGAATTCCGGACACCAGTCGCGCAGGCAACGCACGCGCTCGCGCCACTGGCGCAGTGAATCCGTCCACGGCAAGGCATCGAGGCCGAGGTGGCGCACCGCATCGACCAGCGCGTCGACATAGCGCGACGGATCGGGCCGTGGCAGGGGGCGCGAATCGAGCACGATGCGATCGAAACGGCGTTCGCGCACGGCGGTGATCGCACGTGCGTCGGCATCCCAGAGCACGCGATCCTCCTCGACGAAACGCCGGGGAAACTCGCGCTCCAGACGCGATTCATCGAGCGGCGCTGCCTGCAGGATGCGCGCGTCGCGGCCCTCATCGCGCAGCTCGTTGACCACCAGCCACGGTTCGCCACGCAGCATGCCCTCGTCGAACAGGCGCACGGTGCGGCCGGTAGCCAGCTGGTAGCGCAGCGGGTCGGTGGCATGTCGATGCGCTATGCGGTCGGGGAAGGCATGCAGCAGTACATCGCCGAGCGTGTGCGGTGGCACGTGTGCGGGCGGCGACGTTTCCAGCCGCAGGCGGCGACGCCATTGTTTCGCCGCCTGGTCGATCCGGGCCAGGGCGCCACGCGATGCGCTCGCAGGCGTGCGTCCGGCACGGAAGGCGGCGAGCGCCTGCCAGCGGTCGGCGAGTGCATCGGACCGCGGCAGGCCCGGCGCATTGCGCAGTGGATCACGCGCCTCCACCAGCGCGGCGATGTCGCAGGCGAGCGCCTGCTCGTGTGCGTCGCGCGGCGCCAGCAGCATCGCCGCCAGGCGCGGATGCGTGCCGAGCGCGAGCATGCGCCGGCCCAGACCGGTAACGCGCAGGCCGTCAAGCGCGCCGAGCCGCGTGAGCAGGTCGCGCGCGGCATTCAGGGCGCCGGTGGGTGGTGGATCAGGAAAACGCAGATCAGCGCCACCCCACAACGCGAGTTCGAGCGCGAGGGCGGCGAGGTCTATCTGCGTGATCTCCGGGCGACGCTGCGCCTCCAGCCGTTGCGACTGCGGCCACAGGCGATACGCCCAGCCCTCGGCGACGCGACCGGCACGGCCTGCGCGCTGGTCGGCAGAAGCTTGCGGGATCGTCGTGACATCGAGCCGCGAAAATCCGCTGGCGGGATCGAAATGCGGTTCGCGCGCGAGCCCGGTATCGATGACGACGCGCACGCCCGGCAGGGTGACGCTCGATTCGGCGACATTGGTCGCGAGCACCACCCGGCGGCGCGCCTCCGGCGACGGCTGCAGAACGCGCGATTGCTGGTCGACCGGCAATTCGCCGTGCAATGGCAGCACCTCGGCCTCGATACCGTCGAGCAGGCCTTGAACGCGTGCGATCTCACGCTGTCCCGGCAGAAACACCAGCACGTCGCCGGGATGTACGGCGAGCGCATGCGCGATGGCGCGGCGCACCTGGTGCTCGCTCTTCTCGTCACGTCGCGCGGGGAAATGGGTCACGGTGACCGGATGGCCGCGCCCCTCGCTGGACAGCCGCGGCGCGTCGAGGAACTGCGCCAGGCGTTCGCCGTCGAGCGTTGCCGACATCACCACCAGGCGCAGGTCCCCGCGCAGCTGCGATTGCACATCGAGTGCGAGCGCGAGGCCGAGATCGGCGGCCATGTGGCGCTCGTGGAACTCGTCGAACAGGATCGCGCCGACGCCTTCGAGCATCGGATCGTCCTGGATCATGCGGGTGAGAATGCCCTCGGTGACCACTTCGATCCGCGTGGCCTGCGACATCCGGCTCTCGAAACGGATGCGGTAGCCGACCGTCTGCCCGACCTCCTCGCCTCGCTGCCTCGCCATGAAGCCCGCCGCGGCGCGCGCGGCCACGCGGCGCGGTTCGAGCATCAGGATCCTGCGGGCACCGAGCCACGGCGCATCCAGGAGTGCCGGCGGCACCTGCGTGGTCTTGCCCGCGCCGGGCGGTGCTTCGAGCACCAGGCGCGGATGCGCGGCGAGCGACTCGCGGATGCGCGGCAGCAGCGGGTCGATGGGGAACATGGGCGTCACCACACGATTCTACCGGCGGCCTTCGCGCCATCGCCGGTAAAATCCCGCCATGGAACTGATCGACATCGGCGCGAATCTTACCCACGACAGCTTCGATCACGATCGCGACGATGTGCTGCAGCGCGCGCGTGATGCGGGTGTCGCGCAGATGGTGATCACCGGCGCGAGCCGCGAGCATTCACCGAAGGCGCTGCAACTCGCGCAGGCGCATCCGGGTTTCCTGTTTTCAACCGCTGGCGTGCATCCCCACCACGCGGTCGAATACACCGCCGAATGCGATGCACAGATGCGTGCGCTGCTCGCCCACGACGAGGTGGTCGCCGTGGGCGAATGCGGGCTCGACTACTTCCGCGACTTCTCACCACGCCCGGCGCAGCGGCGCGCGTTCGAGTTGCAATTGCAGATCGCGGTCGAAACCGGCAAGCCGCTGTTCCTGCACCAGCGCGACGCGCACGACGACTTCATCGCCATCATGAAGAACGTCGAAGGCCGCATCGGCCCGGCGGTGGTGCACTGCTTCACCGGTACGCGCGAGGAGGCCTTCGCCTATCTCGATCGCGACTGGCACATCGGCATCACCGGCTGGCTGTGCGACGAGCGCCGCGGCCAGCATCTGCGGGAAATCGTGCCGCATATTCCGGGCGACCGGCTGATGGTGGAGACCGACGCGCCTTACCTGCTGCCGCGCACGTTGAAGCCGTTGCCGAAGGATCGTCGCAACGAACCGGCATTCCTCGCGCATATCGTCGATGAACTGGCGCGTGATCGGGGCGAAGGCTTGATGACGACCGCCGCGGCCACGACCACGACGGCACGTGCGTTCTTTCGCCTGCCACCACGCTGAGGATGCCGGGAGAACAGCCTTCATCCATCAGGTGGCCGCGTGCCTGCTCAGCCAGCATGGCGGGCCGCCTGAGCGGCCGGCGAAAATTCCAGCGTGACCGGAACACGCCTTTCGCCATCGCGACGGCTGCGCTGCCGTGGGCGCGCTAGGCCTCACTCGTAACGCAGCGCCTCGATCGGATCCAGCCCCGCGGCCTTCGAGGCCGGCATCAGCCCGAACACCACGCCGACCAGTGCCGAGAACCCAGCCGCCACCAGCACCACCCACAGCGGCACGCTTGCCGGCGGGAAGTTGGGGATCAGCGCGGCGATGCCCGCACCCGCCGCATAGCCCAGCACGATGCCGACCACGCCACCGAGCAGGGCCAGCAGCGCGGCTTCGAGCAGGAACTGCACGAGGATGTCGCGTCGCGTGGCGCCGAGCGCTTTCAGGATGCCGATCTCGCGCGTTCGCTCGGTCACCGACACCAGCATGATGTTCATGATCCCGATGCCGCCGACCAGCAGCGATATGCCGACGATGCCGCCGAGCACGGCGGTCGCGGTGCCGGTGATCTTCTCGAGCTGGTCCTTGATCGAATTGGCCGCCTCGATCTTGAAATCATCCTCGACACCGGGCTTGAGCCCGCGGCTGGTGCGCAACGCACGCCGCGCGCGCTCCCGCACCGCATCGAGCTCCTCCATGCGCTGTACGGTGAACGATGCGCTGAACATCGGTTCATTGGAGTTGCCGGTCATCGCCCGCGCGACGTCGAACGGGATCGCGGCGTAGTCGTCCTGGCTGAAGCCGAACACCTCGCCCCGGGCTTCCATTACACCGACCACCTTGAACCACTGGCCGCCGAGCGTGATGAATTCGCCGACCGGGTTCCTCGGCAGATGCAGTTCGTCGCGCAGCTTGGTGCCGATGACCGCGACGTGGCGACGGCCGCTGTCGTCGGCCGGCACCAGGAAGCGGCCGGTCTGGGGATAGCGCGCACGCACCTGCTGGAATTCGCTCGTGGTGCCGAGCACCTGCGGATTGCTGGTGCGGCCGCGATAGCTGGCCAGTGCGGCGGGCACGCCGATGATCGGCGCCACCTGCCCGATGCCGGCGACGCGATGGCGCAAGGCGCCGATGTCCTCGGCGGTGAGTCTGTTGATCTTGCCGGTGCGGAAGTTGTCATTGTCATTGATCGCGTCGACGCTGAGCGTGGCACCACCGATGTCGGCGAATTGGCTCTTGATCGATTCCGAAAACCCCTGCACCAGCGAGACCACCGCGATCACGCTGGCCGTGCCGATCAGGATACCGAGCGTGGTCAGGAAGCTGCGCAAACGGTGCGCGGCGAGGCTGCCCAAGGCGGCGCGGAAGGCTTCGAGATAGGCCTGCATCAGTGCACCTGCGCAGCGGTGCGCGGCACCTGGTGCGCATCCTCGACGATGCGGCCGTCGAATACGCGCAGCACGCGATGGCAGTGCGCGGCGATGTCGGGCTCGTGCGTCACCACGACGACCGTCTGGCCCTGCGCATGCAGCGCATCGAACAGCGCCATGATCTCGGCCGAGGTCTGCGAGTCGAGGTTGCCGGTGGGTTCGTCGGCGAGCAGCAGCGAGGGTTCGCCGACCAGCGCACGGGCAACGGCGACACGCTGACGCTGGCCACCGGAGAGCTGGTTCGGCCGGTGCCCAAGGCGATCGGCAAGGCCGACCTTGGTCAGCGCGTCGGTCGCGCGACGCACGCGCTCGGCGCGCGGCAGGCCGCGGTAG
>SCUY01000220.1 GCA_004322525.1 Lysobacter sp.
CGGCGAAATCCAGCGCATCGTTCGGCATCTCACCGAACGCGGCATTGGCGTGCTCATCACCGACCACAACGTCCGCGAGACGCTCGGTATCTGCGACCGCGCCTACATCCTCAACGAGGGGACGGTGCTGGCACAGGGATCACCCGAATCGATCCTGGCCAATCCGGATGTCCGCCGCGTCTACCTGGGCGACACATTCCGCCTCTGATCGTCGCAACCGCCGACCGGCGGGCCGCCGCGATTCGCGGGCGGTTACCGTCGACGTGTACCTTTGACCGCGATGAAACAGCGCCTCCAGGCCTCGCTGGGCCAACAGCTGGTGATGACGCCGCAACTGCGGCAGGCGATCCGCCTGCTGCAGCTGTCGGCGGTCGAGCTCGAAGCGGAGATGATCGAGGCGGTCGAGTCCAATCCGCTGCTCGAGTGGGAAGAAGGCGAAGGCGAGATCGCGCTGCCCGGCAGCGAGACGCCCCTGGAAGCGGGGCCCGTGCAAGACCCCGGCCCTGAGCCGGTCGATACCGAGTCCTGGTCGGATGCGGAGCTCGAGCCATGGCAGGAGCGTACCGGCAGCCGCGACAGCGACGACTCGTTCGCCGAGCAGGCCGCCGAACCCGAGACGCTGCACGACCATCTGCTCTGGCAGCTGCACCTGAGCCACCTGTCCGGGCGCGACCGCCAGCTCGGCGTCGCCCTCATCGAGGCGATCTCCGACGATGGCTACCTGCGCGAATCGCTGGAGACCATCGCCGCTTCGCTTGACGGGCCGGTACCGGCGACAGGCGAACTCGTTACCGTGCTCCACCACATCCAGCGGTTCGATCCGGTAGGCGTCGGGGCCCGCAACCTCGCCGAATCCCTGCAGATCCAGCTTTCCGTACTCGACGCGGATACCCCGGGCCGGGCCCTCGCCGCGCACATCACCGAGAGGCTGCTGGATCAGTTGCCACGCCTGGGTGCCGCAGGTGTCGCCACGGAACTCGGGGTGCCCGTGGAGGCAGCGGATGAAGCCATCGCGCTGCTGCTTTCGCTGGACCCGCGGCCGGGCGCCCGGCTGGGCGAGGTGACCACCGACACCTACATCGCGCCGGACGTTGTGATCTGGCGCTCGCAAGGCACGTGGAGGGCAGCGCTTGCCGAACATCACCGGCCGCGCCTGCGCATCAACCAGCGCTACGAAGCGATGATCGGCAGCTCGTCCACCGCCGATGCCAGCTATCTGCGTGGCCATCTCCAGGAGGCGCGATGGCTGCTTCGCAACCTCGAGGCGCGCGGCGAAACCCTGCTGCGCGTCACGCTGTGCCTGGTGCAGCGGCAGTCGGGCTTCCTCGAGTTCGGTGACGCGGGCCTGCGTCCCCTCACCCTGCGCGAGGTCGCCTCCGAACTGGGGCTCCATGAGTCCACGATCTCCCGCGCCATTGCACGTAAATACGCGCGAACACCACGCGGAACGCTGCCGTTGAGGGCGTTCTTCGCCTCGGGCGTTGGCGCCGGCACGGACGAGGAAACGTCGAGTGCCGCCGTGCAATCGATGATCCGCCGGCTGGTCGCCGACGAAAATCCGCGCAAGCCGCTGTCCGACGCCCGGCTCGCCGACGCGCTCCGCGCGGCGGGAGTGCCGGTCGCGCGCCGCACGGTGGCGAAATACCGTGAAGCGATGAGTATTCCGTCGTCACAGGACCGCGTGCGGATGGCCTGAACGTGGCTCGCCGCGGCACGCCGTGTCGTGCCATGCTGGCCCCGCCGCAGGCGCGGCCCCAGCCAATCCACGAGGTGACCATGCGTATCGACATCCACGGCCAACACATCGACGTGACGCCCGCGCTCCGCGAATACATCGGAACCCGGTTCGAGCGCCTGGCGCGGCATTTCGAGCAGCCGTTCGATGTGCGCACGGTGCTGAACGTGGAGAAATCGCGCCACTGCGCCGAAGCGACCGTCAACATGGCCGGGCGCACGTTGCATGCGGATGCGGAAGGCATGGACATGTACGCGGCGATCGACCTGCTCGCCGACAAGCTCGACCGCGTGCTGCTGAAGCACAAGGAGAAGCTCGTCGACCATCACCGCGGCGAAAGCCTCCCGCGCAGCGGCGACCTCGGCTGACGAGCGCGGCCGCATGTCGTCTGATCCATCGCCTGGCTATGCCTATGCCGCCGTGACCGGCAGGCTGCCCGGTGCGTGCGGGAGGCACGGGGCCATGGCGATTTCCGCCTGCGTCGATGCCCCCGCGCGAATGCACGGAGCGTTGCGATGAACGCGCGGATCAGTGCCCGTGAACTGTATGACCAGCAGCTGGAGCGCCTCGCTCTGCGGTGGGTGGCGGGGCGCGGCGGGGCGTCCCGCGTGCTGGAAGCGGTGGACACGGTGGCGCGCAGGCCGTCGCTTGCCGGCTACCTCAACATCATCTATCCGAACCGCGTGCAGATCCTCGGCACCGAGGAACTGGCCTGGCTCGATGCGCTCGACTCGCGCCTGCGCTGGGAGACGATCGAGAAGATCATCCAGTTCCGGCCACTCGCACTGGTCATCAGCAAGGGTCAGCCCTGCCCCGAAGACCTGCGCATCGCCGCCGAGGAGAACGACACCCCGCTGTGGATCTCGCCACGCCGCGGGCATGAACTGCTGAATCACCTGCATTACCACCTCGCGCGCAAGCTCGCGCCGCGCGTCACGCTGCATGGTGTGTTCATGGAGATCTATTCCATCGGCGTGCTGATCACCGGCGAGTCCGGCTCGGGCAAGAGCGAACTCGCACTGGAGCTGGTCACTCGCGGCCATCGCCTGGTTGCGGACGACGCCCCCGAATTCACCCAGATCGCGCCCGACGTGCTCGATGGCACCTGCCCCGACCTGCTGCAGGACCTTCTCGAGGTGCGTGGCCTTGGCGTTCTGAACGTGCGCCAGATGTTCGGCGACACGGCGGTCAAGAGGAACAAGTACCTCAGGCTGATCGTGCATCTCACCCAGCCTTCGCTGCAGGCCGAGCCCGGCGGCATCGAGCGCATCACCGGTGATCTCGGCCTGCGCCAGGTTCTCGATCTGGACGTGCCCACGATCGTCCTGCCGGTCATGCCGGGCCGCAACCTCGCCGTGCTCACCGAGGCGGCGACACGCACGCACATCCTGCGCGCCAACGGCGTAGACCCGGCGGCGGCGTTCATGGCGCGGCACAGCCACTTCCTCGAGCGCGGCAACGCAGGCGACGCATGAGTACGCACGACGTTCCAACACTGGTGCTGGTGAGTGGCATGTCCGGCTCGGGCAAGTCCGTCGCCCTGCACACGCTCGAGGACCTCGGCTTCTATTGCGTCGACAACCTGCCCGCGGCGCTGCTGCCGGCGCTGGTACGCGATGTGACAAGCGCCGATGACGGGGGGCCGACGAAGATCGCGGTGGGTATCGACGTGCGCAATACACATGAAGACCTCGACCGCATTCCAGCCGGCCTGTCGGCGCTGGGGGAGCTCGGCCTGGACCCGCGCCTGGTCTTTTTCGATGCGGTCGATGGCGTGCTGCTCAAGCGCTATGCCGACACGCGTCGTCGCCATCCGCTCAGCCGCCTCGGCCTTTCGTTGCCGGATGCGATCGCGCTCGAACGCCAGGTGCTGCGCCCGTTGCGCCTGCTTGCCGATGCGGTCGTCGATACCAGCGAAATGAACGTACATCAGTTGCGTCGCCACGTGACGACGGAATTCGCGCTGGACGCCGAAGCAGGCATGTCGCTGCTGTTCGAGTCGTTCGCCTATCGCCGTGGCGTGCCGCCGGATGCCGACTTCGTGTTCGACGCGCGCGCGCTGCCTAACCCGCACTGGATTCCCACGCTGCGGCCCCTGTCGGGGCGCGATGCCACGGTGCGCGAATATCTGCTGGCCCAGCACGACGTCGAGCAGTTCTTCCAGCAGATCCGCCAGTTCCTCGACACCTGGCTGCCGCGACTGCAGACCGACAGCACGCGCAGCTATGCGACGGTCGCCTTCGGCTGCTCCGGTGGCCGGCACCGCTCGGTCTATCTCGCCGAGCGCATGGCCGAGCATGCGCGCGCCTCTGGCTGGAAGGAAGTCGCGGTACATCACCGCGAACTCGACTGAGGCCGGCTTCCTGCCTGTCACTGCTGTCTGTTAACGTCGGTGCATGGCCATCGGCATTCTCCTCGTGACCCATGAAGGCATCGGCAGCGCGCTGCGCGCGGTGGCGCGACGGCTGGTCGTCCCGCTGCCCTTGCGCATAGAGGTGCTGGAGCTGCCTTTCGATACGGACCCGGACGCCTTGTTCCCCGTAGCGAGCGCCGCGCTTCGCCGGGCCGATGAGGGAGCCGGCGTGCTGCTGTTGACCGATCTCTACGGCGCCAGCCCAAGCAACCTCGCCATGCGGATGACACAACTCGGCACGCCGGTCCGCCGCGTTTCCGCGGTGAACCTCCCGATGCTTCTACGCGTACTCAACTACGCCGAACTCGACCTCGATGCCCTGTCCACCGTCGCGGCCACGGGCG
>SCUY01000221.1 GCA_004322525.1 Lysobacter sp.
GGTGCGTGTGATCGACGACATGTTCACCCCGCAGGCGTTCATCACCACCGATCTGGACAACAACCAGATCACCGCCTTCCATCCGGGCGCGATGAGCCGTTCGCACGACAACCACGTGCGCGACGTCGATGGCGTCAGCTTCGGCATCGTCGCGCCCGACGGCCGCGACGGCATGATCCAGAACGCGCAGGAATTCCGCGACTGCGGCATCCCCTTCATTTTCGACCCCGGCCAGGCGATGCCGCTGTTCAACGGCGAGGAATTCCGGCACTTCATCGAACTGGCCGACTACGTCGTCGTCAACGACTACGAATCGAACCTGCTGCAGGAGCGCACCGGCTGGGACGAGGCGACGATCGCCTCGAAGGTGCGCGCCTACATCACCACGCGTGGCCCGCACGGCTCGCAGATCCACACGGCGACCGAGAAGCACGAGATTCCGCCGGCGCGCGAGCGCGAGATCATCGACCCCACCGGCTGCGGCGATGCCTACCGGGCGGGCCTGATCCTGGGGCTGATGCGCGGCTACGACCTGCCCACCTGCGGCCGCATGGCCTCGCTGATGGGCGCGCTCAAGGTCGGGCATCCGGGCACGCAGAACCAGCGCTTCACCTACGACGAGTTCGCCACCGAATACCGCGACCAGTTCAGCTACTCGCTCGGCTGAGCGCGTCGCGATCCGCGAAGGCAGGTGAGGCTCCGCGCAGGTGGGCGATGTCCGCGCCATCAGGGCATCTGTCAAGGTCGAGCTTCGTGGATCGCTGGCCTCGCGCGATATCCCGATGCCCAGCCCACTCGAGGCGCCTTCCCCGGTCAGGCACAAAGCGGACAGCACGGTGCCGTTGACCGAGCCATGGTGCTGTTGACCCAACTACCCGGCACCGCCGTCGCTTCACCCCCGCGCGCACCGGTCACGCCGGTGCCGTCGCCTACCAGCCCTTCATCCGGGACGGATCGAGCCCGCCGACCTCGAATACGGCCGCCTGCGTGCCGCCCGCCTTCAGCGGCACCTCGATGCTGATCTCTTTTGCCGATTTCATCAGGCGCCACAGCGTGCGCTCGTCTTCGATGAACATGGCGATGGCCTCGTCGGTCTTCGGCCGGCTCCCGGACATGCGGCGTGGCTTGCCATCGACGGTCACCTTCAGCTGGCAACCGCCATAGCAGTCGAAATCACCGGACTCGAGCACGAGGTAGCTGCTGCGTCCCCACGCGGGATGGTCGCGGAAGATCAGCCGCACGCGGCTGCGGCCGGCGCCGGTCTGGATCGGATCGCGTGCATAGATCGTGGCCGATACCTGCCGCCCCTTGCCGGCGGGCTGGGAGAGGTAACTCCACAGGCCAGCAAGGCGCGCTGTCTGCCGGGCCGCATCGCCCTTCTCACGCGCCTGGCGGTATTGCGCGGCGATGCGCCGGGCGGCCGCGCTGGCTGGATAGCGCGCGGTGAGCACATCGCCATTGGCCTTGGCGAGATCCCAGCGGCCGGCGGCGTACTGGGCGTCGAACTGCTTGCCCAGCTCTTCGGCGGCCTGCGCGTCGCCGGCGGCGTCCGGGGTTGTGCTGCCAGTGGGCGGTGCGGGCCCGCAGGCGGCGAGTACCAGCCCCAGCAGAGCGGCTCCGCCCTGTCGCATCCACCGTCGACTCATCGCCCCGTCCGCCCGCTCGCCCGTGTCATCGCGACGATAGCAGTTGCCCTGCGTCCACCACGACAGGTCTTCAATCAAATCCGCCGGCATGCGGCGGATTTGCTTGTCAGCGGCCCGGCGCGGCGCCCGCCTTCGCCTCGCGGATCACCTGCTCGACCGAACCCGAGGTGATCGGGTGGTAGCCCGGCCGCGCCCTGGCGAAGATCTCCTCGGCCAGTTTCAGCCCCTGCGGCGTTTTCGCCAGTGCGGTGTAGGTCGGCATGATCAGCTTGCGCCGGCCGATGCGCTGCAGGAAATCGGCGATGGCGGTATTGGCCTGCGTGTAACCACTGCGCACGGCGAGCGGATACCAGCGCTGCGCGATCTCGCCATTAGGCGTGCCGGTGAACGTGTAGGCGGCATCCAAGGCAGCGAGTTGCTCCGGCGTGAGCGTCTCGGGCATGCCTTCGATGAAGTGCACCCATTCGTGCGTCGTCCACTTCGATGTCAACGCCTTGTCCGGCAGCGTGCCGGCGTCGAGCCATGCCTTGCGCGCGGCATCGACCGCTTCAAAGCGCGGCGAGACCACCTGTGGCGCGGTCGATGGCACGCCCGGCTGGTACAGCCAGGCGTCGAACTCGTCCTGCGTGACCTTGCCCGGGTACTTCTCGAGCAGATTCACCTTCGCGTAGTCGGCGAACTGCTGGGTGGTGACCGACTGGAACGCGAAGTGGTCGAAATAGCCGCGCAGGAACGCGTCGAAGTTCGCGCGGCCGAAGCGCTGTTCGAGGAAGGCCAGGAACCAGGCACCCTTGGTATAGACGGTGGAACCCAGGTTCTCGTCCGGGTCCTTGAGCACGCCGGCCTTCACCGCCAGCGACTGCAGCGCCTTGTTCTCCTCGGTGAATTCCGACTTCAGCTCGTTGCGCGCGATCACGCTCTCCATGTCCGCGCGCTCGCGGCCGTAGAGATCCTCGATGATGCGGTTCTCGACATACGACGTCGTGCCTTCGTTGAGCCAGGCATCCTTGGATGTCGCGAACGTGACCAGGTTGCCCGACCAGCTGTGCGCGAGTTCGTGCGCGACCAGCGAGACCAGCGAGCGGTCGCCGGTGATGACGGTGGGGGTCGCGAACGTGAGCCGCGGGTTCTCCATGCCGCCATACGGGAATGACGGCGGCAGCACGAGGATGTCGTAGCGACCCCAGCGATAGGGGCCGTACAGCCGCTCGGCGGTTCGCATCATGCGTTCGGTGTCGACGAATTCCGCCGCAGCTTTCGGCGCCATCGACGGCTCGGCCCACACGCCCGCACGCGCGCTGATCGGCTTGAACACCAGGTCGCCCACCGCGATCGCGAGCAGGTAGGACGGAATCTTCTGCGGCATCTTGAAGGTGTAGTCGCCATCGCGCACCGCCTTCGGATCGTTGTCGGCGCTCATCAGCACCATCGTGTCCGCCGGGGAGGTGACGTGCGCGGTGTAGGTGAAGCGCACGATCGGCGTGTCCTGCAAGGGCACCCACGAGCGCGCATGGATCTGCTGCGACTGGCTGAACATGAAGGGCGTCTTCTTGCCCTCCGTCATCGACGGCTCCAGCCACTGCAGGCCCGATGCCGTTGGCGCCGTGTGGTAGGTGATGCGGATGCGCCTGTTACGCTCGGGCACGGCGATGGTGAGCTTGCTGCCGAGGATCTTGTCCGCCGGGGCCGTCGTATAGATCAGGTCCGCCCAGCGGCCGTCGGCGCGCTCGCCCACCACTTTCTCGATGGTCAGGTCGCGCGTGTCGAGCACCAGCTTGCCGTACCTGGGGTCGAGCCAGTCCAGCGTGTAGGTCGCGCTGCCGGCGAGTTGCTTCTTCGCGAAATCGACATTGAGTTCCAGTGCGACATCCTGCGTGCGCACCTTCTCGGGCTCGGCATACGAATGCTCGTCAGGCCGCGCAGCCTCGTCCGCGGCGGGCGTGGCCGAAGCGGCGGGCGACGGAGCGGCGGCGGGCGCGGGAGCCTCGCGCCTGCAGCCGGTCATGGCGATGAGCGCAAGGCCAATGGCGAGCAGGGAGAGCGGAAACATGGGACGCATGGTGATTACCCGGCGGACGATGCACCGAGTGTACTTCGCAGGCAGTTGCCCTGACGTGGGGCGATCCCCACTTCCGGCACGCTCGGCGCCTGGAGCATTCAGTCATCCTCACGCCCGCGCCGATCCCGACCGCCGCGGCATATGCCATCAGGCATGGCATCGCGGCCTAAACCCGCGGCCACCGCGCCGCATCTTCTGCATCACGACACGACACGGCTTTTCTCGATGACCCCGATCCGCACCGCCCTCGCGCTCGCCGCGCTGCTCGCCGCCCTGCCCGTCCTGGCGCAGGAGACTACGCGCGTCCCGCATACCGGGAGTGATATCGCCATCGATGGCCGCCTCGATGACGCGGCCTGGGCGCAGGCGGCGCCGATCGACCTCCCGTACGAGATCTCCCCTGCCGACAGCACGCCGGCGCCGGTGCGGACCACCATGCGCATCGTCACCACGCGTGACGCGCTGTACCTGTCATTCCACGCGCTGGAGCCGGATCCCTCGCAGATCCGCGCGCACCTGACCGATCGCGACGGTGCGTTTCGCGACGATTTTGTCGGCGTGATGCTCGACACCTTCGACGATCACCGCCGTGCCTACGAATTCTTCGTGAACCCGCTCGGCGTGCAGATGGACCTCATCCGCGAGGAAGCCACCGGCAACGAGGACGACTCGTGGGACGGCCTGTGGACGAGTGCAGGGCGGATCACGGCCGAAGGCTACGACGTCGAGATCCGCATCCCGTTCTCCACCCTGCGGTTCCGCGATACCGCCGGCGCCCGGCGCTGGGGCGTGATCGCCTTCCGCAGCTATCCGCGCAACGTGCGCCACCAGTTCGCGAATGTGAAGGTGCCGCGCGGCGGCAACTGCCTGCTCTGCCATGCGGCGAAGATCGAAGGCATGGCGAATGTGCAACAGGGCCGCAACCTCGAGATAGTGCCGACGCTCACGATGACCGATGCGCAATCGCGCAACAGCCGCGACGGCAAGTGGCAGGGTGATGGCCTGCAGATCGAGCCTGGCGTGGATGTCTCGTGGGCACCCTCCCCCAACCTGACGTTGAACGCGACGGTCAATCCGGATTTCTCGCAAGTGGAGTCCGACCAGGCGCAACTCGACCTGACCAGCAATTTCGCCCTGTATTTCCCGGAAAAGCGCCCGTTCTTCATGGAAGGCGCCGATTACTTCAACACGCCGTTCCAGGTGCTCTACACGCGGCAGATCGCCAACCCGGACTACGGCCTGCGCGCCACCGGCCGCACCGGCAGCGGCGCGTACGGCGCATTCGCCGCGCGCGACTCGATCACCCAGCTGCTGGTGCCCGGCGTACTCGGCTCGGGCTTCGAGATCCTCCGGCAGCCCGCCGATGTCTTCGTGGGCCGTTATCGCCACGACCTCAATTCGAGCACCAGCCTGGGGCTCGTCGCCACCGCGCGGCATGGCGACGGCTACCGTAACGACGTCGCCGGCGTCGATGGCCGCTGGCAGCACGGCCGTCATACCGTGACGGGGCAGGTGCTGCGCAGCGAGTCGACCTACCCGTTGGCCCTGGGCTTCGACGATGCCTCGCCGGCTGGCAATGCCGCGCGCGGCGAGTACTCCTACGACAGCCGCAACTGGTCCATGTCCAGCTGGTACGAGCAGGTGGATCCAGGCTTCCGCGCGGACCTGGGGTTCATCGGGCAGGTGGGCTACGACAAGGCCTTGCTGGGCGGCGCGCGCAACTGGTTCTTCGACAACGGATCGAAAATCAGCCGCATGCAGCTCTACGCGGACTACGACATCACCCATCGCTTCGACGGCCAGCTGCTGGAGCGCGAACTGGAAGCGAGGCTGTCGTTCAACGGGCCGATGCAGAGCAATTTCGGCGTCCATGGCATGACCCGCGCGCGCTACTGGAACGGCCAACTGTTCGACGAGGCCTACGTGAACCTTTTCGCCAACCTGACGCCGCGGTCGGGCATGCAGGTCGGTGGCAATTTCCGCACCGGGCCACAGATCGACATCGCCGCATCGCGCCGCGGCCAGGGGCGTTTCTTCAACCTCTACGGAAATCTTTCCCTCGGACGTGGCCTGAATCTCAACGCAGACATCTTCCAGCAGAGCCTGCGTCGCGACGGCGGCACCGCGTTCGAGGCCACCGTGCTCGACACGCGCCTGGCCTGGCAGCTCGATCCGCGCCAGCGCCTGCGGCTGACCGTGCAGGCAAGCAATGTCGACAAGGATCCCGCGCTGTATGCGCGCCCGGTCAACCGCCATGCGCGCAACGTCGGCGCGCAGCTGGTGTACTCGTACAAGGTCAATCCGCGCACCGCGGTCTACGCTGGCGGCACGCTCGGTGGCTTCATGGACGACCAGCACCGCGATCTGTTCGCGAGCAGCCGGGGTATCTTCGTCAAGCTGAGCTACGGCTGGCAGCCGTAAGCGGCAGCCGCGCGCGAATCGGAGCGGGCGCGGCGGGCCGTGGTCAGGCCCTGTAGCCGGCGTGGATCGCGACGATGCCGCTGGATAGGTTGCGATAGCCACATCGCGCGAAGCCGGCGGCCTCCATCATCGTCTGCAGTTCGCGCTGGGGCGGATGCCTGCGGATGCTCTCGGCCAGGTAACGGTAGCTGCCTTCATCGCCCGCGATCATCGCGCCGAGCCGCGGCAGCACCTTGAATGAATGGAAGTCGTAGAGCGGGCGGAACCACCGGGCGGTGACCTGCGAGAACTCCAGCACGCGCGCCTGTCCGCCCGGGCGCAGCACGCGCAGCATCTCGCGCAGCGCGACGTCCTTGTCGGTGACGTTGCGCAGGCCGAAGGCGATGGTGACGAGATCGAAACTGCCATCCGGGAACGGCAATGCCTGCGCATTGCACTGCACCCAGGACAGCCCGCGCACGTGACCACGGTCGGTCATGCGGTCACGGCCCACGCGCAGCATGTCGCCGTTGATATCCCCGACGACCACTTCGCCCGCTTCGCCCACCCGATCGCGCAGCAGCAGGGCGATATCGCCCGTGCCGCCGGCCAGATCGAGCACACGGCCGCCGCGCCGCGTCTGCGCGGTCGCCACGAAAAACCGCTTCCACACGCGGTGGATACCGAGCGACATGAGGTCGTTCATCACGTCGTACTTCTGCGCGACCGACGAGAACACCTCGCCGACGAGCTTCTGCTTCTCGTCGACGGGAACGTCGCGGTAGCCGAAGTGGGTGGTATCCGGATGGTCGGGATCGTTCATGCGGCGATTATCGCACCGGCGTCCTGAAGCGGCTCCGGCCTGATACCCGATGTTGCACCGTGCCCCGCCGTCGCCGATCCGTCGCTGCCACCGACATGACGGCCTGCCGCAATGCGCTGTTCCGCTCAGCCCCAGCCCGGGGGCTTGAACACCATGAGCATGAAGATCGCGAGCACCGCGATGAAGGCCGGCCAGCCGAGAACGAACCACCAGCGCATGACGCGCTCGTATTCGACGGGCAAGCCAGTGCCGCTTTCAGCCGCCTGACGCGCCAGGTCGCGTGCGCGGATCTGCAACCAGACCACCGGCAGCCAGCAGGCGCCCACCAGTACGTACAGCGCGATTCCGGAGCCGATCCAGAACGTGGACAACGGCGCGCCCAGCCGATAGGTCATCCACATGCCGGTGACGAACTGCACGATCACCGCCGGAGCGGTGAAGAGGCTGTCGGCGATGACCACCACGCGCGCTGTCCTGGCGATGTGCTGCGGATCCCGGCTGCGATGCGCCATCCACATGAAGAAAGCGATTCCCAGGCCGGTGCCGAACAGCAGCGTCGAGGACAGGATGTGCAGCCACTTGATCCAGAGATAACCCATCGACGTCGGCTCCGCGCTGCCTGTGCCATCGCATTCTAGGCGGACAGCAGCCCCCGCTCAGAGGATGTAGCGGGAGAGATCCGGATCCTTGACCAGCTCGCCCAGGTGCGCATCCACATACGCGCCATCGATGGTCACGCTCTGCCCGCCGCGATCCGGTGCCTCGAAGCTCAATGTATCCAGCAGCCGCTCCAGCACCGTGTGCAGACGCCGGGCGCCGATGTTCTCCTGCCGCTCATTGATCTGCGCGGCGATGCCCGCCAGGCGTTCGATCGCCTCCGGAGTGAACGCCAACGTCAGGCCTTCGGTCTGCATCAACTCGACGTACTGCGTGGTGAGCGAGGCACGCGGCTCGGTGAGGATGCGCACGAAATCTTCCTTGGTCAGCGACGAGAGCTCGACGCGGATCGGGAAGCGGCCCTGCAGTTCCGGAATCAGGTCGCTCGGCTTGGCCAGGTGGAACGCACCGGAGGCGATGAACAGGATGTGGTCGGTGCGGATCGCGCCGTATTTCGTGCTCACCGTCGAACCCTCCACCAGTGGCAGGAGATCGCGCTGCACGCCTTCGCGGCTGACATCGCCACCGGTCGCACCGCTCTCGCCGCGCTTGGCCACCTTGTCGATCTCGTCGATGAAGACGATGCCGTTCTGCTCGCAGGCTTCGATCGCGGCGTCGCGCACGTCGTCCTCGTTGACCAGCTTGCCGGCCTCCTCTTCCTGCAGCTGGGTGCGCGCGGCGCGAATGGTCAGGCTGCGGCGGTGGGTCTTGGCACCAGCGACCTGCGAAAACATCTGCCTCAGCTGCTGGCCCATTTCCTCCATGCCCGGGGGCGCCATGATGTCCACGCCGACATTCACCGCGCTCTCGATCTCGATCTCACGCTCGTCCAGCGAACCCGACCTGAGCTGCCGCCGCAGCTTGCCCCGGGTCGCCTCGTACTTGCGCTCGGCCTCGGCATCGTCGTCATGCGCCTGGGTGTCCTCGAAGCCGAACACCGGTCCTTTTTCGCGACGTGGCAGCAGCGCATCGAGAATGCGTTCCTCGGCGCGCTCCTCCGCCTGGGTGCGGACACGTGTCTTGGCCTGCTCGCGATACATCTTGACCGCGGTGTCGGCAAGGTCGCGCACGATCTGCTCGACGTCCTTGCCGACGTAACCGACCTCGGTGAAACGCGTGGCCTCCACCTTCACGAACGGTGCGTTCGCGAGCGTGGCCAGACGACGCGCGATCTCCGTCTTGCCCACGCCGGTGGGGCCGATCATCAGGATGTTCTTGGGCATGACCTCGTTGCGCAGCTCAGGATCCAGCTGCATGCGGCGCCAGCGATTTCGCAGTGCGATCGCGACGGCGCGTTTGGCATCGTTCTGGCCGATGATGTGCCGATCGAGTTCCTGCACGATTTCGCGCGGCGTCATGGTGGCGTTGGAAGTGTCGGCGTGATGGGGCATTGGGGTTCGCAGTGGTTTGTGATTCGTGGCGTGACGTGTCGATTCGTGGTGGGCGATACGTAGCGGTGATGTCGTGGTTGATCCCCGCAGGCGCGACCGGGAGCCGGTGACCCGGTCCCGCGATCAGCCATCGTGAATCACGCCTCTGCGATCTCTTCGACCACGAGGTTGCGATTGGTATAGATGCAGACATCGCCGGCGATGTTCAGCGCCTCGGTGACGATGGTGCGGGCATCGAGCTGCGTATGCGCGAACAGTGCGCGCGCTGCCGACAAGGCATACGCGCCGCCCGAGCCGATCGCGACGATGCCGTCCTCGGGTTCGATCACATCGCCCGTACCGGAGACGATCAGCGACGTCTCGCGGTCCGCCACGCATAGCAGTGCTTCGAGCTTTCCAAGGCGTCGCTCGGTGCGCCAGTCCTTCGCCATTTCCACCGCGGCCCGGGTCAACTGGCCGTATTTCTCGAGCTTCGCTTCGAACAGTTCGAACAGCGTGAACGCATCGGCGGCGGCGCCGGCGAAACCGGCGAGCACCTGGCCCTCGCGGCCCAGGCGCCGCACCTTCCGCGCATTGGCTTTCATGACCGTATGGCCGAGCGTGACCTGGCCGTCGCCACCGACCGCGACACGGCCATGGCGGCGCACCGACAGGATCGTGGTGGCATGGAAGACATTGGGGTTCTGGCTGGGGTCCATGCGGCCTCCGGAGATGTCATTCCGAAGTGAGGGTCGCCCACCGCGTGTTCAAGCGCTGTCGTCGCCCGGCGCCTTTTTGCGTCGCGCTCGCGGGTGCGCGGCATCGTAGACCTTCGCCAGGTGCTGGTAGTCCAGATGCGTGTAGATCTGCGTGGTCGAGAGGTCGGCATGGCCGAGCAGTTCCTGCACGCCGCGCAGATCGCCCGAGGACTCGAGGATGTGGCTCGCGAACGAGTGGCGCAGCATGTGCGGATGCACGTGTTTGAACAGCCCCTGCCGTTGGGCCAGCTGGCGCACGCGTAGCTGGACTGCGCGCGGGCTGATCGGAGCGCCGCCGCGGCCCGGGAAGACCGGCGCTCCGGAGACCGCGCCGGTGGAGGCACGCCATGCGGCCAGTGCGGCGCGGGCATGCGTCCCCACAGGTACGATGCGCTCGCGATTGCCCTTGCCATGCACGGACACCAGGCCGTCATCGAGATCGACCTGCATCCATCGCAACCCGCACAGTTCCGACAATCGCAGGCCCGAGGAATAGAACAGTTCCAGCAACGCGCGGTCCCTCAGCGCAAGCGGGCCCGTGGCGGGCGTCTCGACGAGCATCTTCGCCTCGTCGGGGTCGAGCACTTCCGGCAGCTTGCGGGCCGCCTTCGGCGCACGCAGGCCAGTCGCGGGATTGACCACGACGCGACCATGCCGCAGGTGCCAGGCGTAGAAGCTGCGGATCCCGGACAGGCGACGCTGCAGCGTCTTTGGCGCGCAACCGCGACGATGCTCGTCTGCAAGGAAGGCGCGCAGGTGTTCGCTGTCGAGGGCGTCGATGGCGATGCCGCGCATGTCGCCCCATCGCGCGAGCGAGACGAGATCGCGCCGGTAGGCATCGAGCGTGTGCGCCGACACCTGCCGCTCGCCCGCGAGATGCGCGAGGAATGCCGCCACCGGTGCGGAAACACCGGCCGCCGGATCGGGTTTCCGGTCAGTGGGCATACCGCGACAGGGCCGCAGCGAACGCTTCGCCCATCATGCGCAGGAACAGCGTGCCCATGCCCGGGTAGAAGCGGTTCGGATCCCCGCTTCCCACCGCTACCAGTGCGAACCCCGGCACCGTGAACAGCGCGCTGGACTGCACCTCCCCGGCCTGCGCGCCGTACAGCACGTCGTGCTTGGCCGGTTGCAGACGACCGCACAGCGGCTCGTCACCGGCGAGGAAGTCGGCAAACGGGACCAGGCGCGCATCACCGGCCGGAATCACCTGCAGCCAGCCCGCCGCTTCGACGTCCGGCACTTCGCGCAGCAGCACCACGCGCACCAGGTCGCCATTGAAATCCTCGGCCAGCGAGGCGGCCATCGCGCGCACGGTATCGGCCGCGCTGTCCTGCCGCATGAGCAGAAGCGTCAGCTGGTGGATGCGGACACTCAAGCGCTCGTTTTCCTGCGCATTGGCGAAGAGCTCATTCAGGCGACGGGTCAACTCGCGGTTCTTCTCGCGCAGGACGTCGAGCTGGTAACTGGCGAGCGAGGCGGCAGGCCCCGCCTCGCGCGGCAGCACCAGGCTGGTCGCCAGATCCGGGAACTGCTGCAGCACGGTCGGATGACGGCGCAGCCAGGCCGCGACTTCATGCGCGCCCAGTTTCTCGGTATCACTCATCGAGCCATTCCCCTTCGAATACGAATGCGGCCGGGCCGGCCAGGGTGAGTGGCGCGTCCTCCGACGGCCATTCGATATGCAGGCGCCCACCGGGCAGGTCGACGCGGACGCGACGATCGCACCAGCCACGCCGGATGAATACCGCTGCGGCCGCGCAGGCGCCACTGCCGCAGGCACGCGTCTCGCCGACGCCGCGTTCGTATACACGCAGGCGCAGATGGCTGGCGTCCACAAACTGCGCGACACCGACATTGACCGAATCGGGAAACGCCGGATGGCGCTGGAGCGCAGCGCCCAGATGCTGGAGCGGTACGCTGTCGATGTCGTCGACGCGGATCACCGCATGCGGATTGCCCATCGAGACGGCACCGAAGCGAATGGTCGCGCCCTCCACGGTGAGGGCGTATTCGTCTGCCGGCGCGAAGCCGGCGATCGGGACATGGACGGGATCGAAGTCCGGGCGGCCCATGTCGAGGCGGACGAGCCCGTCGCCGAGCATTTCCACCGCATGTCGGCCCACCGGGCTTTCGAGCCAGAAGCGTGCACCCAGCGTCTGGCCGCGCCTGCGGGCGTCACGCTCGACGAAAGCGGCCACGCAGCGCGCGCCATTGCCGCACTGGCCAGCCCGGCTGCCATCGGCATTGAAGATGCCGTAGCGCGCCGCGACGGACGGGTCGGCGGATGGCTCGATGGTCAGGACCTGGTCGCAGCCGATGCCGGCATGGCGATCGGCCAGTGCGCGGCACAAGGCCGGTGAGGGCGCGGCGGCACCATCGCGCAGGTAGAGCACGACGAAGTCATTGCCCGCCCCGTGCATCTTGAAAAAACGCATCGCGTTTTCAGCCGTGTGGCAGGCCCGGTGGAGGGGTCGTCGCTCCCCCTTCGCTGGCATCGCCCTGCGTCGGCGGCGGCCGGGTCGCTGTATTGAGCGACTCCGGTGTCGGCGGCGCGCTTTCCGGTACCGATGCCGCCGGCGGCGGTTCCGCAGGGGGGGCGGTGGGCAGCACCAGCGCCCCTTTGTTGCCGCATGCGGCGAGGCCGAGGGTGAGGAGCGCGATGGCGGTAAAGGGGATGGGTTTCATTCGCCGAGTGTAGCGCGTCGATCCTGGGTTACCGGCGGCCGCGGCGGCGCGGCGCGATGCCCCCGCGGCCGCAGGGGCTGTCGAACGCGACCAGGTTTATTTTCCACGTCCCGCCGGTTCATCGACGCCCAGCTGGTCGAGCGCGAAGGCATACATTTCCGCCAGCTCCCGATAGCGACGGAAGCGGCCGGATTTGCCACCGTGGCCGGCATCCATGTTGGTGCGCAACAGCACCGGCCTGGCGGACGTGTTCAGATCGCGCAGGCGGGCGACGTACTTCGCAGGCTCCCAGTACTGCACCTGCGAATCCCACAGGCCGGTACCGACGAACATCGCCGGATACGCCTTCCTCTCCAGGTTGTCGTAGGGCGAATACGACAGCATGTAGTCGTAGAACTCTTTCTTTTCCGGGTTTCCCCACTCGTCGTATTCGTTGGTGGTGAGCGGGATGCTCGCATCGAGCATGGTCGTCACCACGTCCACGAACGGTACCTGCGAGAGGATGAGGCGATACCGGTCCGGCGCCATGTTCGCGATCGCGCCCATCAGCAGGCCGCCGGCGCTGCCGCCATAGGCCGCCACGCGATCCTTCGAGGCGTAGCCACGCGCGACGAGATCGCCGGTGACATCGATGAAGTCGGTGAAGGTGTTCTTCTTCTTGAACAGCTTGCCTTCGTCATACCAGCGGCGACCCATTTCCTCGCCGCCGCGGATGTGCGCGATGGCGTAGACCATGCCGCGGTCGAGCAGGCTGACCACCGGCAGGTTGAAGCCCGGGTCCATGGCCATGCCATAGCTGCCGTAGGCGTACTGCAGCAAGGCGGCCTTGCCGTTCTTCTCGAAGCCCTTGCGATACACCAGCGAGACGGGAATCTTCGTGCCGTCGCGTGCGGTCGACCAGACGCGCTCGGTCACGTACTTCGCGGGGTCATAACCGAGCACCGGCTGCTGCTTGAGCAGCCTGCGCTCACCCGTGCGCACGTTCAACTCAAAGGTGGTTGCCGGGGTGGTGAGCGAGGTGTAGCTGTAGCGCAGCCAGTCGGTGTCGGGTTCGGCGTTGGTGTCCAGGCCCATGCTGTAGGCCGGCTCGTCGGCCTTGACGTATTCCTCGGTGCCGTCGGGCCTGAGGAAGCGCAGGCGCTCGAGCCCTTCGGAGCGCTCGCCGATCGCGGTGAAGTCACGGAACAGTTCGAAGCCGTCGATGAAGACGTCGTCGCGGTGGGCGATCCACTCCTTCCACTCGGCGCGCGACGTTGCCGCGGTCGGCGCAGTCATCAACTTGAAGTTGGTCGCCCCGTCGGCATTGGTGCGAATCACCCAGCGGCCTGCATAGTGATCGGCACTGTATTCAACGTCGCGCTCGCGCGGCGACAGCACGGTGAACGTGTCCGGATTCGAGGCCGGCGCACAGCGCATCTCGTCGGATACCGTGCTGCTCACGGCGATGCAGATAAAGGCATCGTCACGCGTGCGGTCGATGCTCATGTAGAAGCTGTCGTCCGGCTCTTCATAGACGAGGATATCGTTCGCGACCGGGGTTCCGAGGACGTGTTTTTTCACCCGCTTGCTGAGCAGCGTTTCCGGATCGTTCTCGATGTAGAAGACCGTGCGGTTGTCGTCGGCCCAGACGATGTCGGCCGACACGGCGGGAATCTCGTCGGGATAGGGCTTGCCGGTTTCGAGGTTCATGAAGCGGATGACGTACTGGCGGCGGCCGACGGTGTCGTCGGCATAGGCCATCAGGCGGTTGTCCTGGCTGACCTCGAACGTGCCGACGCTGTAGTAGTCGCGCCCCTTCGCCAGTGTGTTGACATCCAGCAGCACCTGCTCGCCCTGGAAGTCGCCGGCGTCGTTCGCGCGCTGGATGGCTTCGGCACCCAGGCCCTGCGCATCGCGGCGGCGGGCGTGCACGGGGTAGTCCTTGCCCTTTTCAAAACGGGAGTAGTACCACCAGCCACGCTCGCGATACGGCACGGAGCTGTCGTCCTGCTTGATACGGCCGACGATCTCGTCGTACAGGCGGTCCTCGACGGGCTTGAGGCGCTTCATCGTCGCGTCGACGTAGGCGTTTTCGGCCTTCAGGTAAGCGAGCATCTCCGGGTTCTTGCGCTTGTCGTCGCGCAGCCAGTAGTACTCGTCGCTGCGCTCGGCGCCATGGGGCGCGCGCACGGTGTGCGGCTTCTTCGCGACGTCGGGGGGCTGGGGAAGGGCGGCGTGCGTGGTCGAGGTCATGAGGATCGCAGCGGCGAGCAGGAGGGAGCGGGTTTTCATCGATGGGGTCCGGATGCCCGAGGCGCAAGTGTCCATGGTCGGCCGTTACGGCCGCGCGCGGATGGGCCGGAAGGCATGGTCGCGCATCCGGCGCCGGCGTGCGGCGGACGCGGCGGTAAGCGCACGGCGCCCCGGCACGCCATGACCCGGCGGGCGAGCAGGCACGCCGGCTGGCCCAGCGATACGCAGGTCACGACGAAACGAAAACCAAGGCGGCCGGCGGCCTCACTTGGCCGACAACGTATTCCACAGGAACGTGAAAGCCAGCGCGCTCATGCGCGCGGCCTGCGCATTGTTCGCCGAACCGCCGTGGCCACCTTCGATGTTCTCGTAGTAGCGCACGTCCTTGCCGGCGGCGAGCATCTTCGCCGCCATCTTGCGCGCGTGGCCAGGATGCACGCGGTCATCGCGCGTGGAGGTCATGAACAACGCGGGCGGATAGTCCTTGTTCGCGTCGAACAGGTGGTAAGGCGAGAAGCCCTTGATGAAGGCCCATTCCTCCGGCTTGTCAGGATCGCCGTACTCGGCCATCCATGAGGCCCCGGCGAGGAGCTTGTGGTAGCGCTGCATGTCGAGCAACGGCACCTGTACCACCGCCGCGCCGATCAGGCCGGGGTACTGCATCAGCATGTTGCCGGTAAGCAGGCCGCCGTTGCTGCCGCCCTGCACGCCGAGGTGCCTGGGCGAGGTGATCCTGCGCGTGACCAGATCCTGCGCGACCGCCGCGAAATCCTCGTAGGCCTTGTGGCGATTGGCCTTGAGGGCGGCCTGGTGCCAGCGCGGGCCGTACTCGCCGCCACCGCGGATATTCGCGACCACGTACACGCCACCCTTTTCGAGCCAGCCCTTGCCGACGCTGCCCGAATAGCCCGGCGTCATCGAGACCTCGAAGCCGCCATAGCCGTAGAGCAGCGTGGGCGCCGTACCATCGAGCCTGAGGTTCTTCGGGCGCACGAGGAAGTACGGGATCCGGGTGCCATCTTTCGATGTCGCGAAGTGCTGCTCGATCACATGCTTCGAGGCATCGAAGAACGTCGGCATCGTCTTGAGCACTTCGGGCGCGCGCCCCGGCTCGGCGATCGCGAACGTTGACGGCGTGAGGTAGTCGGTAGCGGTCAGCCACACCGCATCACTGTTGTCGGCATCGACCGCTTCCACGCCAAGGGTGCCGAATGCCGGCGCCCCGGTGAATGCACTGCGGGCCCAGCCGCCCTTCGCCGGGGTGAGGACGGCCAGGTGATTCCTGACGTCACGCAGCACGTTGAGCACGACATGGTGTCTCGTCCACGTCGCCCCGGCGAGCGAGCTGTGCTCGTCGGGCTGGAACAGCACTTCGAAGTCGCGGCCGCCCTTCATGAAGGCGTCGAAGGGGATGGCGATCAGGCTGCCGGCGGGATAGGTGCTGCCACCGGCGGTGTACGGCTCGCGAAGTTCGAGCGTGAGCCATTCGCGGTGCACGCTCTTCTGCGCCGAGTTGGGTGCGTCGACCTTCGTGAGCCGGCCATCGCCGTCGCGCAGGTACAACTCGTCGTTGTAGAAAGCGATGGTGCGGCTGACGAAGTCGCGCACGTGGCCAGGCGTCTGGTCGCGCGTGGCCGAGATGTACATGTCGCCATCGGTGCCCGTGTAGACGGTCTTCGCCTGCGAGAGCGGTGTGCCGCGCGCCCACTCCTTGACGATGCGCGGGTAACCCGACGGGGTCATCGAGCCTTCACCGAAATCGGTGAAGACATACACCCGGTTTTCGTCGATCCATTGCAGGCCACCCTTGGATTCCGGGCGCAGGAAGCCGTCCTTGACCCAGGTCTTTGTCGACAGGTCGAACTCGCGGGTAACGTCGGCATCGGATCCGCCGCGCGACAGGGCGACCAGGCAGCGGCGGTAGGCGGGCTTGAGGCAATCCGCGCCATGCCAGACCCATTGCGCGTTCTCGGCCTTGTTCAGCGCATCGACGTCGATGACCGTTTCCCATTTCGGATGGGGCTTGCGGTACTCGTCGAGCGTGGTCCGGCGCCACACGCCACGCTGGTGCTGCGCGTCCTTCCAGAAGTTGTAGTAGTGCGCGCCGATCTTGTCGACCACCGGAATCTTCGCGTCGGAGTCGAGGATGCCGCGGATGTCGGCCTCGAGCCTGGTGAACTGCGGGCCGGCCGCGAGTTCGGCTTCGGTCTTCGCGTTCTGCTGGCGCACCCAGTCGAGCGATCGCGGGGCGGTGACGTCTTCCAGCCAGCGGTAGGGGTCGTCCTGCATCGCGGCCTCCTGTGCGCCGGTGGCGCCCGAGGTGGCCAGCATGGCGGCGAGCAGCAGTGACCTGTCGTGCAACGGCATGGGCATTCCGGGCGTGGAGATGGGAGCCCGGACGCTAGCACAGCGCCCTGCCGTTCCCTCGGCCGTCGATGGCCATGAATTCCTCAGGCGGCGCGAGGCAGCGCGTCGCGACGGGCGGCGCGAACGCCCCGGCGCGCCTGCGTGGCAACGCGGGCGGGCGCCTGCGGCCAGGCGGTGCGTGCAGTTGTCCTCGCGCGCGGTGCGCCCGGGGCCAGCGCGAACCCGCGCAGCGCGCACCAGGCCACCGCGGGCATCGCCACCAGCCACATCGGCAGCCAGCCGATGGCGGACATGCCACGCAGCGACGGCATCAGAGCGACGAGCACGAGGCCGGCGACCAGCAGGCTGCAGAGGAGCTCGTCCAGCAAGGACAGCGGAGCGCGGGTTTCAGTCGACATGGCAGGCACCGGCAGTGGACGGCAGCCACCATCGCGCCCGGAGATCTCACGGGCTGCGACCGCGCCGCGACGACCTGCATAGGCCGAGGACACGCCAACGCGGCGCGCAACAGCAACTGCTTGGACGCGTCAGCCTCTGAGCCGTACGCGTCAGTAGCCGACCGCGTCGAGCGCCTTGTCCGCCTGCCTGCGACCGAGTTCGATCAACTCCCGGGCCCGCCAGAATTCATAGAACTGGCAGGCATCACGCGGGATACGGATGACCAGTTCGGCAGGATCGAGCGCCAGCTGCACCCGCGCGACCTGCGACTGCATGGTGTCGATGGAGCGCGCGACCCGCTCGATCACGCCGATGTCGGCATGGGGCCGCTTCCTCCAGGCACGCAACGATGGCGGCGACGCCAGCGCATCGGCGTGTGCCGGCAAGGGAATTTCCGTGGGCGGGCGTTGCGGCCAGCCGTGCATGTCGACCGCGATGAGGCGATGCGCGGCGGACAGCCGGGTCGCGGTGATCGGCAGCGGCGCCAGCACGCCACCATCGACCAGCTCGCGCCCGCCGATCACATGCGGGGCGAGCAGGCCGGGAATGGAGATCGACGCACGGATCGCATCGAGCAGGTCGCCCGAACGCAGCCAGACTTCGCGCTGGCGCATCAGGTCGACCGCCACGATGGTGAGATCGATGGGCAATGACTCGATCGCCACGTCGCCGGACAACTCGTGCAGCGCGGCCATGAGGCGCTTCCCTTCGAACAGCGCACCGCCCATCGTGGGGTCGAGCAGGCGCAGCATCCGCGGGCGCGTGAGCGAAACCAGCCAGTCGCGCAGCGCGGCCAGGCGCCCCGCCGCATAGAAGCCACCGACGAGCGCGCCGCTCGACGAGCCGGCGACCGCGGCGATGGCCAGGCCGCGCGCTTCCATCGCCTCGATGACGCCGATCTGCGCCAGGCCACGCGCACCGCCGGCACCCAGCACCAGCGCGATGCGCTCGGTCGGGTCGGCGGTCACCGCTCGTAGTTGCTCAGCGCGAGCGAGAGATGCGTGCGCGCCTGTTCGCGCAGCGCCTGCGGCTCGATGATCTCGGCGTCGGCACCGTAATGCATGACATCCATCAGCAGTTCGCGGCCGGTGCTGTAAGGCACCTTCAATTCGTAGCGTCCATCCGGCAGGAAGCGGCCCTGCTGCTGCGAATGCCAGTGCTCGTCGGCCACCCAGCGCGCGGCCTTGGCGCTGAACAGGATCGTCGCCCAACCCTTCGGCGCGCCGGAGAAGATGCCGTAGCTGGACGATAGCTGTGCATCGAGAGCTTCGTCCGGCACGTCGCGCGCGGCTTCGTCGGCCACCTTCGCATTGGCGATTCGGTCCACCGAAAAACTGCGCAGCGCTTCGCGCTCGTGGTCCCAGCAGTCGAGGTACCAGTTCTCGCGGTAATGCGTGAGCCGTTGCGGTGACACGGTGCGACGCGTCTTCTCGTCAGTGGAGCGGGCGCGGTAGTCGAACGCGAGGAGGCGGCGATCCAGTACGGCGGTGGCGACGTTGCGGAACGAGGCTTCGTCGAGCCGTCGCCGCCGATGCGGGATGACGCGGATGCGCTCCATCGGCACCCGGCGCCCGCCGACGTGCTCGCCGAGCAGTTTCTCGATGCGCTGCTGCAGGGGGGCGAGTGCATTGGACAGCACGCCGCCGCCACTGCGGATCAGCAGCTGTTGCGCCGCGAGCAACGAGTACAGCTCTTCCGAACTCAGCCACAGGCCGGGCAGTTCGAAGCGGCTGCCGTCGCTGTGGTCGTAGCGGAAACCCGCCTCTCCGTTGCCGACCACCGGTGCCATCAGGTAATCACGCAGGTAGGCGAGGTCGCGGTAGACCGTCGCCCGCGAGCACTGCAGTTCCTCCTGCAGGCGCTGCACCGTGACCGGATAGCGCGACGCGGTGAGGATGCGATGCAGGGAGTGGATGCGTTCGATACGTTCCATTCGGCTCGATCTCGTGGGGACGGTCCCGGGCCAAGGATGGCACCGGGCTTGTGCAGCGGCCAGCGGGGTCACGGGCCGGGCCCGCAGTGTCACCGCCACCATTTACCGGGCATGTGAACACAGGCGGTCGGTATGCATTGATCGCCACGACCCCCAGACGCGCTCGGGCACAATGCCACGATGCGCGCACCGAACGAGCCGGCCATCGACACGTCCCCCACGCCGGGCGACGAGGTACGCACGACCACCTGCTACATGTGCGCCTGCCGCTGCGGCATCAAGGTCTGGCTGCAGGACGGGCGCATCCGCTACATCCAGGGAAATCCCGAGCACCCGGTCAACCGCGGCGTGCTCTGCGCGAAAGGCTCGGCCGGGATCATGCAGCACTACTCCCCGGCGCGGCTGTCGAAGCCGCTGCTGCGCGTGGGCGAGCGAGGCGCTGGCGAATTCCGCGAGATCGAATGGGACGAGGCGATGGACATCGCGACCGCCTGGCTCGCGCCGATCCGCGCGCGCAATCCGGATGAACTCGCCTTCTTCACCGGGCGCGACCAGAGCCAGGCGCTCACCGGCTGGTGGGCGCAGCAGTTCGGCACGGTGAACTACGCGGCGCATGGCGGTTTCTGCTCGGTGAACATGGCGGCCGGGGGGCTGTACACGCTGGGCGGCAGCTTCTGGGAATTCGGCGAGCCGGACTGGGAGCGCACGC
>SCUY01000222.1 GCA_004322525.1 Lysobacter sp.
CGGCGTAATTCCTGTCGACACCGAGGTTGTGGGTGACCGCGCGCAGCGACGCCGGCATGGCGGCGAAGCTGGACGAACTCACGAATGCGACCTGCATCGCCGCCGCCGCGCCGCGGAAAAAGCGCAGCGGGTTGAGTCGATGCGCGGCCAGCAGCCCGCCATAGGTCAGCACGATGTGCAGCACGCAGGCGACGTACAGCGCCAGTACGAAGGTGCCCAGCGGCAGCAGCTTGGAGAAGCCGAACTCGCCGACCAGCGCGGCGATCAGGCCGAAAGTGCCGATCGGCGTGACCTCGAGCACGAAGCGCGTGACCTGCACCATCAGGTCGCGGCCCTCGGCAGCGAGCGCCCGCAAGCCCGCGACGCGTTCGCCCAGCTTCACCATCGCGAAGCCCAGCAGCGCGGCGAAGAAAATCACCGGCAGGATCGAGCCCTTCCCGGCCGCGAGCACCGTCTCCCCGGCGCGATTGGTGGTACTGCCGATGCCGGTGAGCGCATGGAAGGGATTGGCCGGCACGACATCCAGCAGCACCGTGACCAGGCTGGGGACTTCGCGCGGTATCCATTCCGGATCGACCGCGAGGCGATGGACGCCGAGCCCCGGCTGCATCACCGCTCCCACGGCGAAGGCGATCCCGACCGCGATCACCGCGGTCAGCGCGAACCAGGCGAACGTGCGCCCGCCGAGCGCGGCCATCGACTTCTGCCCGTGCAGCGCCGACACGGCATTGACCACCGCGAAGAACACCAGCGGCACGGCGATCATCTTGATCAGTCGGACGTACAGCTCGCCGAGCGGCCCGAACCACGCGGCCGCCTGCGGGCCGAGCGCCCATCCCGCCAGCGCACCCAGCACGAAGCCGGCGAACACGCGCTTCCACAGACGGGTCTTCAGCCAGGCCTGGGTCAGGGACATCAGCGGCCACCACGGATACGGGCGGCCACGATAGCGAAGCGGCCGTCATGGTGCGATGCCGTAGCCGCGTGCTCACCGTGCCAGCGATGGAACCGTGGCATCGCCTGTCATCGCCGCGCCGGCATAATCCACGCCCGACTCCCCGGACCTGCTCCATGCACGCATCGCGCCTCGCCCTCCCCGCTTTCGTCGCCACCCTGCTGTGCAGCGCCTGCGCCAGCACGGGGACGAGCCGTGACATGACATCCGCACCGGCCACATTCACGGTGGACGTCCCGGTGATCCAGCGACCCGGTGGCGAGACGGCCGCCTGGTGGTTCCGCGACGGCGCCGCGCAGGCCGCATCGCGCGGCGCGATGGGCGGGCGGGCGAAGAACGTGATCCTGTTCGTGGGCGACGGCATGAGCCTGGCGACAGTCGCGGCTGCACGCATTCTCGAAGGGCAGCGCGCCGGGCGCAGCGGCGAGGAGAACCGGCTCGCCTGGGAGACCTTCCCCAGCACCGCGCTCAGCCGCACCTATAACACCGACTCGCAGACGCCCGACTCGGCCGGCACCATGACCGCTATGGCGACGGGCGTGAAGACCCGCGCCGCCGTGCTCTCGATCGGCCCGCAGGCCACACGCGGCGATTGCGCGCAGGCGCTGGCCGCACCCCTCACCACCTTGTGGGAACTGGCCGCCGCGAACGGGCTCGGCGCCGGCGTGGTGACGACCACCCGCGTGACCCATGCCACGCCCGCCGCCGCCTTCACCCACTCGGCCGACCGCAACTGGGAAAACGACGCCGACATGCCGGAGCCCGCGCGCGAGGCCGGCTGCATCGACATCGCGCGGCAGTTCGTCGAATCGCCGCTGGGCGATCGCCTCGACGTGCTGATGGGGGGTGGGCGCGCCAACTTCATGCCCGCCGCGCAGGAAGACCCCGAATATCCCGACAAGCACGGCCTGCGCCTGGACGGACGCGACCTGGTCGCCGAATGGAAGCAACGCCATCCGCGCGGCGCCTATGTCTGGAATGCGAAGCAGCTCGACGCCGCGCCGGC
>SCUY01000223.1 GCA_004322525.1 Lysobacter sp.
GCTCTTCCGATCTGCGTACGTTCTCCACCTCGACTACGCGTGGGGCCACGGTCATCCACAAACCGTGCGAGGAAAATGCGGCGCGGGCATAGCGCCCCGCGGGCACGCTCGCGGTCAGGGCGAGCGCGAGGCGGCCTTCGCGGCCCAGGGCCTGGCGCAGGGGCGGCCGTGTCAGGGGAAGCGGTGCGTGTACGCCGCCGCGTGCCGGCGCGATGAGTACGAGGGAATTTCCCAGCAGATCGTGCCGCGTGCGCGCATCGATGTGGCCCGTGCGCTGCAGCACATCCATCCAGTCCTCGTCGGCGGAGATGAAGACATCGGCTGGCGCGCCCTGCGCGATCTGCCGGGCGAGCACCGGGCTGCCCGCATAGGCGATGCGCACGGGCGTGCGATGGATCTTCCGGTACGTGCTCGCGGCGTCGTCTACAGCCTCTTTCAGGCTCGACGCGGCGAACACGGTAAGTGGCGCGGCGGTGCGCGCCTGTACATCGCCGATGCCGGAGAGCAAAGCGAGGGCGAGCAGTAGCGCGGTAACGACGGATCCCATGCGGCTCCCGGCCTGGCACTTCACGGTATTACACCAGATGCGCGCGCCGCCCCGGCTTCAGCCCCTGCGCGCGCGGGCCAAGGGAGCCACTGCCATGCGAGACGACGATGCCTTAACAGGCGAATCTGCTGCGGCGCGGATCGTTCCGCCTGCTGCACGGTGGGCCAATGGGCCTCAAGATGCAGGACTATTGGGCCGATAACCGATCAAGCCTCTTTCCGGGAGGGCGCAAGCCGCCGTCGAATGTCGCAGTGCCTGCCGCCCGATGCCGTGCCCAGTCCACCACCGCCCGTCCATGGCAGGGCCTGGCGCGCGCTTGCGCGTGTCGCGCGCATCATTCTGAGTGACGACCGGCGCCGCAGGCTGCGCATCGTGCAGTGGTTGATGGCGACGCTCGTCTATTGCGGCGCGGCGCTGGTCATGCGCGATGGCATCGACCAGTACTGGATGCGCACCGACCACCTGATTGACTGGTGCGTGTTCGTTGGTACGGGCCTGGTCGTTTCGTATGTGGCGCTCCGCTCCGGCTGGAGCGAACGGTTCGCTGACCCGTCGCTCACCGAGTGGCAGATCATCATGGCCATCATCTCGGTGGAATGGGCCTATCTGATATGCGGCCCGATGCGCACGATTACGCTGTTCCCGTTGCTGGTGATCTTTGCCTTCGGCGCATTCGCCCTCCGCTGGAGCCGCATCGCTGGTCTGACCGCATTCGCGATTGTCACGCTGGGTGGCGTGACGGCCTACATGGCAAATTTCCCGCCACAGGACGCCCGTGCGCCCGATGCGGCATCGCCTCTCGCTCGATCGCATCAACTACCTCATGGTGCTGGTCCTGTTGCCTGCACTCGCGGTCATCGCCGCCCGTCTGTCAAGCCTGCGCAGCACGCTGCGCGACAAACGGCGCGAACTCACCCATGCGCTCGCGGAAGTGCAGCGGCTCGCCATCACCGATGAACTCACCAGCCTGCCAAACCGGCGCTGGATGATCGAGCGGCTGGAGCAGGAGCAGCGACGCTGCGATGAAGGCGATGGCCTGTTCTGCGTCTGCATCATCGATCTGGACCACTTCAAGTTGATCAACGACCGTCTTGGCCATGCGGCAGGCGACCGGGTCCTGCGCGAGTTCGCATCGCGCGCACGGGCCGCCCTGTCGGCTCGTGTGATGCGCGCTCGCTGGGGCGGCGAGGAATTCCTGCTGCTGCTGCCGGGCCTTGACGCCACTGCCTCCCATGACTCGGTGGCGCGGCTGGCGATGTCGATGGCTGCATGGCAGGTGGACGGACAACGGCTGACGTTCTCGGCCGGAATCGCGCAGGCCCGGCCGTCCCGCCCTGTCGACGAGACCATCGCGATGGCCGATTCGGGCATGTACCGGGCGAAAGACGCGGGGCGCGACCGGATCGTGGTCGCCATGCCGACGGACGATGCCAGCCATACCTCCGATTTCACCCTCGTTGGCTGAGCCGGTTCGCAAGGCTCCACGTTCGGCGCGCGTCACCAGATAGCCAGACAGGGATGGCCTGGCCCGAGCAGCAACTCCGCTTCACGGAATCCGAGCGTCGCGTAGGCATGCCGATCCACCTGGTCGATGATCTCGCCCCAGGTCGATCCCGCTCCGGCGCGTGGAAGCTCGAGGTTTCCGCATGGATGCAACGGGCCGTGCGTGAGCAGTGCTTCGTGCGGCAGCACTGCGCAACGTGGCGAAACGAAGACAAGGCTGTCGCTGCGCCCGCGGAAGACACGGAGTGTGGCCGGCTTCAGCATGCCCGTGACATGGCGAAGCGCGATGCCCGGGCAACGGGCGATCGCGCAGGTGATCGCGTCGGCACTCAGGTTTCGATCGGCGGTAGGAGACGGTCGTATTCCGCACGGATCACGCCATAGCATTCACAGCAATGGCGCTCGAGCCTTTCGCGATTGACGATCCAGATACGCCCGCGGGTGTAGCGGATCAGCCCCAGTTCCTGCAGGCGCCCCGCCGCTTCGGTGACGCCCTCGCGGCGTACGCCCAGGCGGGTGGCGATCATTTCCTGTGTCAGCTGCATCACATCGCTGCCGATGCGGTCGTGGCACATCAGCAGCCACCGGCAGAGTTGCTTCTCGACCGAGTGATGACGGTTGCAGACCGCGGTCTGTGCCATCTGCGCCAGCAGCACCTGCATGTAGCGCACGGCCATGAACTGGAACTGGCCACCGCGTTTGAATTCGCGATCGGCGATGTCGGCCTTGAGCACCAGCGCTTCACCGGCGACCTGCACCACGGCGCTTGATGGCGTGCTCTGGCAGTCCATCAACACGGCGGTGCCGACCAGCCCTTCGCTGCCGATCATTGCGATCTCGACACAGTCGCCGTTGTGCGATGTGTACATCATCGACACCACGGCGCTGCGCAGGAAATACATGCAAGGCTGCGGTGAGCCCGCTTCGTACAGCACCTTGCCGACAGGAAGTTCAACGGCCTGGAGGTCGCTGCGCAGGCGGTCGCATTCCTCGTTGGAGAGGGTCTCCAGCAGTCCATTCCGTGCTTTCCACGGCACCTCGGTAATCATGTCCACTCTGGGGCTCCCCTATTCAGGGTGATTCTCAGCCCCGCGTGAACAGGCGTATGTACGGCAGCGCACATAGTGGAAACCCGGCATTCGCATGACTGCCGATCCCGCGGGCAAAACCGATGTGACGATGCATGATCGGCGGCACGGGTGCCGCCGGATGGGAAGTGTGACGTGGCCTGCAGTGTGGCCGGTCAGCGCCTACATCACGTTCGGTTCGCTGAAGGCTTCAGGTTCGCCCTCAAAGGCCTCGATCGGCACGCACGAGCAGAACACGTTCCTGTCGCCGTAGATATTGTCCACGCGCGCCACCGGCGGCCAGTACTTGTGCTGTCGCAGCACCGTGAGCGGAAATGCCGCGAGTTCCCGCGGGTAGGCATGCGCCCACTCGCTGCCAGCCACCATCGTTGCGGTATGCGGCGCGTGCTTGAGTGGATTGTCCTCGCGGTCCAGTCGACCGTCTTCCACGGCGCGTATCTCGTCGCGGATCTGGATCATCGCGTCGATGAAGCGGTCGAGCTCGTGCAGCGACTCGCTCTCCGTGGGCTCGACCATCAGCGTGCCCGCTACCGGGAAGCTCAGCGTCGGTGCATGGAAGCCGAAATCGATCAGGCGCTTGGCTACGTCTTCGGCGCTGATGCCGGTCGTGTCCTTGATCGGGCGCAGGTCGAGGATGCATTCGTGTGCGACGAGATCGTTCCGGCCCGAGTACAACGTCGGATAGTGCGTCGCGAGCCGCCTGGCGACGTAGTTGGCATTGAGCAATGCCACCTGCGTTGCGCGGCGCAGGCCTTCCGCACCCATCATCGTGATGTACATCCAGCTGATCGGCAGGATCGACGCCGAACCGAAGCTCGCCGCCGACACCATTCCCACATCGCCTTCGCCACCGAACACGCGCGGCAGGAACGGCGCAAGATGCGACTTCACCGCGCATGGCCCAACGCCCGGGCCGCCGCCGCCGTGCGGAATGCAGAACGTCTTGTGCAGGTTGAGATGCGAGACGTCCGAACCCCACTTGCCCGGCTTGGCGACGCCGACCAGCGCATTCATGTTCGCGCCGTCGGTGTACACCTGTCCGCCGTGCTGGTGAACGATGTCGCAGATCTCGACCACGTCCTCCTCGAACACGCCGTGCGTGGAGGGGTAGGTCATCATGATCGCGGCCAGGCGGCTGGAATACTTTTCCGCCTTCGCGCGGATGTCGGCGACGTCGACGTTGCCGTTGGCATCGCATCGGGTGACGACGACCTGCATGCCGCACATCTGCGCCGATGCGGGGTTGGTGCCGTGCGCGGATTCGGGGATCAGGCAGATGTCGCGGTGCGCCTCGCCGCGTGAGCGGTGGTAGGCGCGAATCGCGAGCAGGCCGGCGTATTCTCCCTGCGCGCCGGAGTTCGGTTGCAGGCTCACCGCGTCATAGCCGGTGATCTCGACCAGCATCTGCTCGAGCGTGGTGATCAGTTCGCGATAACCCGCGGCCTGCTCCGCCGGCGCGAGCGGATGGATATTCGCGAACTCCGGCCACGTCACCGGGATCATTTCCGCGGTGGCGTTGAGCTTCATCGTGCAGCTTCCCAGCGGGATCATCGTGCGATCGAGCGCGAGATCCTTGTCGGCCAGCATTCGCATGTAGCGCAGCAGCTCGTGCTCGCTGTGGTGCGTGTTGAACACCGGATGCTGCATGAACCTGGACGTACGCAGCAACGCACCCGGCAGCGCGTCCCCCGCCTCGCTGTCGAGCGCATCGATGTCGGCGATCTCGGCACCGAACACGTGGGCGAGGGCGACCACATCCGTGCGCGTGGTGGTTTCGTCGAAACTCAGACCAAGGCTGGAGCCGTCGATCGGGCGCAGGTTGATACCCGCATCGCGCGCCTTCGCGTGCAGCGCGTCGGCATCGACGCCGGTGACGTGCAGCGTGTCGAAGAAGTTCTCGCCCACCGCGACGCCGGCCTTGCGCAGTGCCGTGGCGAGGATCGCCGTGTAGCGATGCACGCGCCGGGCGATGCGGGTGAGCCCGTCCGGCCCGTGGTAGACCGCATACATGCTCGCCATCACGGCCAGCAGCACCTGCGCGGTGCAGATGTTCGACGTGGCCTTCTCGCGGCGGATGTGCTGCTCGCGTGTCTGCAGCGTGAGGCGGTAGGCCTTCTTGCCCTCGGCATCGAGCGAGACGCCGATCAGGCGGCCCGGCATCGAGCGCTTGAACGCATCGCGACAGGCCATGAATGCCGCATGCGGGCCGCCAAAACCGAATGGCACGCCGAAGCGCTGGCTGTTGCCG
The DNA here is from genome assembly GCA_004322525.1 of Lysobacter sp. Taxonomy (GTDB): domain Bacteria; phylum Pseudomonadota; class Gammaproteobacteria; order Xanthomonadales; family Xanthomonadaceae; genus Cognatilysobacter. The sequence goes on from SCUY01000223.1 coordinate 5,387, forward strand.
ACGACGATATCCGCGCCCCATTCACCGGGCGCTGCGATCAACGTCAGCGCGAGGAGGTCCGTGGCGACCGATACGAGTCCACCCCGTGCATGCACGGCGTCGCTGAGCGCGCGGTAGTCACGGATCTCGCCGAACGTGGTCGGGTATTGCAGCAGGATGCCGAACGCATCGGTATCGATCGCCTGCGCGTCGTCGCCGATCATCAGTTCGATGTCGAGCGGCTCGGCGCGCGTACGCAGCACTTCCAGCGTCTGCGGATGCACGCCGTTGGAGACGAAGAACACGTTCGACTTCGACTTCGCCGAACGCTTGGCCAGCGTCATCGCTTCCGCAGCAGCCGTGCCTTCGTCGAGCAGCGATGCGTTGGCGATCTCCATGCCGGTGAGGTCGGCGACCATCGTCTGGAAGTTGATCAGCGCTTCCATGCGCCCCTGCGAAATTTCGGCCTGGTAGGGCGTATACGCCGTGTACCAGGCGGGATTTTCGAGGATGTTGCGCAGGATGACGTTCGGCGTCTGCGTACCGTAATAACCCTGTCCGATAAAGCTGCGCAAGACGCTGTTCTTCGACGCGATGCCGCGGATCTTCGCGAGCGCTTCGACTTCGCTGATCGCGGTCGGCAGTGCCAGCGGATTGCCCGACCTGATGGAGCCGGGGACGATCGCATCGGTGAGGGTTTCGAGCGATTCCTGGCCAACGTTGCGCAGCATGTGCGCGATCTCGGCTTCGTTCGGGCCGATGTGGCGCTCGATGAAGCCGTCGTGGTGCTCGAGGGCGCGAAGGGAGGAAGCGGCGGGCTGGGTCATGGGGTTGTCCGGAGCGGCAGGCGGAGGGTTGGTCGCCAGCCTCGCAGCCGGCACTGATGGTCGGCTGACGACTTGCGTCGCGTGACGACCACCCGGCCAGCCAGCCTCGCGGCTGTCTGGCGCTGGCAGGCTCGCAGCTCGCGCCGCTCGAAAGCCCTGCTCGGCCCCCTCTGTCCTTCTGCCTGAGAGTTTGGACACGCAGGAAGATGCGCGTCTTGCCCCTTCGGCGCCGGCGCGTGCCCGAAGGCAGGCCGATCTCTCCAGAGTGTGTGCAGCCGGCGGTGCGGGGGCCTGAGCGATTCCGGGCGATTGCGCCTTCGGCAGCGGGTCGTGCCCGCTTCTCCCACCGGTTGCTTCGGTGCGGATTGTAGCCCGACCCCATGCTGGACGCAGGCGCCCGCTACGCAGCCGCCGCTTTCCGGGCGGCGTGCCCATGCGCACGACGGCGTCCGCTTCAGGGCCTGCTGCTCGATGCACCACCGCCCTTGCAGGCCTCGTGCCGTGTCTATCAGGCCGCGTGCGCCTCGTCGGCCGCCTGCAACTGCAGCTGCCACAGCTGCGCGTAGTGCCCGAGCGATGCGACTAGTTCCTCATGCGTGCCCTGCTCGACGATTCGGCCGCCATCCATCACCAGGATGCGATCGGCATTCATCACGGTCGAGAGCCTGTGCGCGATGACCAGCGTCGTGCGGCCTTCGGCGATGCGCTCCAGCTCCGCCTGTATCGCCTTTTCCGAACGCGAGTCGAGCGCGGACGTGGCTTCGTCGAAAATCATGATCGCCGGGTTCTTCAGCAGCGCCCGCGCGATCGCCACGCGCTGTTTCTCGCCGCCGGAAAGCTTCAACCCGCGCTCGCCGACTTCCGTCCCGTAACCGTCCGGCATGGCGAGGATGAAGTCATGGATATGCGCGGCGCGCGCCGCAGCTTCCACTTCTTCGCGCGTAGCAGCCGGCCGGCCGTAGAGAATGTTGTAGTGGATCGTGTCGTTGAACAGAACGGTGTCCTGCGGCACGGTGGCGATCGCCGCACGCACGGAGGCTTGCGTCAATGCGCGCAGGTCGAGGCCGTCGATGCTGATGCCACCTCCATCGGGATCGTAGAAGCGATACAGCAACCGTGCCAGCGTCGACTTCCCCGAGCCCGAATGCCCGACCACCGCCACGGTCTTTCCGGGCGGGATCTCGAAACTGATCCCCTTGAGGATCTCGCGGCGCGGGTCATATGCGAATCTCACCGCGTCGAAGCGCACATGCGCCTGCCGGGTATGCAGTGGCTTCGCGTCCGGCGCGTCCTGAACGTCGAGGCGTTCGTCGAGCAGGCCGAACAGGCGTTCCATGTTGGTCAGCGACTGCTTGATCTCGCGGTACATCATTCCCAGGTAGTTGAGCGGCCCGGCGAGTTGTAGAAGGTAGGCGTTTACCAGCACGAGGTCGCCCAGCGTGAACTCACCGGCGACCACGCCCGCGGATGCACGCCACATCAGTGAGGTGACGCCCAGCGAGACGATCACCGTCTGGCCGACGTTGAGCACGGCGAGCGACTTCAGGCTCATCACCGTGGCTTCCTCAACGCCGCGCAGGTTCTCGTCGTAGCGCGAAGCTTCGTGTTCCTCGTTGTTGAAGTACTTGACCGTCTCGTAGTTGAGGAGCGAGTCGACGGCGCGCGCATTGGCGCGTGTGTCGGCCTCCACCTTTTCGCGGTAGAAGCGCGTGCGCCATTCGGTGACGGCGAATGTCCAGCCGATATAGCCAGCGATCGTGGCCAGGGTGATCGCACCGAAGGTCCAGTCGTAGGCGATCACCAGGTAGGCGGTGACCAGCGTGACCTCGATGGCGGTGGGAATGATGGTGTAGATGGTCCAGTCGAGCAGGTCGGTAACCGCCGTGCCGCCGCGTTCGACATCGCGCGAGACACCGCCGGTGCGTCGCTGCAGGTGAAAGCGCAGGCTCAGCGCATGCAGATGCCGGAACACCTGCAGCGTGACTTCGCGGGCGGTGCGTGCCATGACGCGCGCGAACACCACCTGTCGCAGTTCGGTGAACAGGTTCGAGCCCACGCGTGCCGCGCCGTAGGCGGCGAGCAGCAGTACCGGCAGCACGCGCAGGCTCGCCTGCACGTCAAGCGAATCGACAATGCGCTTGAGCAGCAGTGGGACGCTCAACCCGAGCAGCTTGGCGACCAGCAGGAAGCCGATCGCGATCGCGATGCGTGCGACATGCGGCCTGAGGTAGGGGAGCAGCGAGCGGAGGATGCCGAAGTCGCTGCGCTGCGTGCCGCGTGCCGCGACGCCGAGGGGATCGTGTGAAGTCATCCGCCCAACGTAGGGCTGCGGGCGACAGCGGGCAAGCGCGCCGCCGCCACGGCGCGTTCCATCGGCGGAGCAGCGCAGACAGTGCGTCGCTCGGCTCACGATTACTCTAGCCCGCCCTGACGCAGCGGTTCCCATGCCCGATCCCGCCCGGCCGTCCACACGCCGCCTCGCCCTGCTGCTGGGTGGGCTGGCGATGTTCGGCCCGTTCTCGATCGATACGATCTTTCCGGCTTTTCGCGTGATCGGCTTGCAACTGCACGCCGATGCGGTGGCGATGCAGCAGACCATCAGCGTCTACCTGATCGCGTATGCGGCGATGAGCATCGTGCATGGCCCGTTGTCGGATGCGATCGGCCGTCGGCGCGTGATCCTGGGTGGGCTGCTGGTGTTCGCTGCCGCTTCCGCCGGTTGCGCACTCTCCCAGAACCTGCCGACGCTGCTCGCGTTCCGCGCATTGCAGGGGCTGTCGTCGGGCGTGGGGCTGATCGTTGGCCGCGCGGTCATCCGCGATGTGCTGCATGGGCCGGATGCACAACGGTTGATGAGCCGGGTCTCGATGATCTTCGGCATCGCGCCTGCCATCGCCCCGATCATCGGCGGCTGGATACTCGGCTGGCAGCGGTGGCCGATGATCTTCTGGTTCCTGGTCGTGTTCGCGGTGGCGCTGCTGATTGCCACGTGGGCCTGGCTGCCGGAGACCCATGCCCCCGAGGCACGGCGGCCGATGGTGCTGCGGCACCTGCTGCGCGACTACGCTCCCATCTTTCTCAATCCGCGGTTCCAGCGGCTCGCGGCGGCTTCAGCGTTCACCTTCGGGGCATTGTTCCTGTACATCGCGTCGGCGCCGGTTTTCGTGCTGGAGATTCTTCGCCTCAACGGCCGCCATCTCGACGAGACGCAGTTCGGCTGGTTCTTCGTGCCGACCATCGGGGGCATGGTGTTGGGTGCGTTCGCCTCGGGACGGGCGGCCGGGGCGTTCGACGGGGATCGGCTGGTGCGGCTGGGGTTCGTCACGAGCGCAACTGCCATGGCGTTCAACCTCGTCTATACCTTTCTGGCCGATATGCTGAGCCTGCCGTGGGCGGTAGTGCCGATGAGCCTGCATGCTTTCGGCATCGCGCTGGTGTTCCCCGTGGTGACGCTGGCGATCCTCGACATGTACCCGCTGCAGCGTGGCGGCGCCTCGTCACTGCAGGCATTCACCAGCCTGGTTCTCAATGCGCTTGTCGCCGGCGTGCTGTCTCCCCTGCTGAGCAGCGACCCGCGGTGGCTCGCCATGGCCGCTGCCGCGCTGGTGGCGATCGGCTGGGGTTTCTGGCAGTGGGAATGGCGTGCTGCGCGCCGGCATGCTTTGCGCGGCATGCCGTTGCCCACCTTGCCGGATGAAGTCCTGTAAGAAAAAAGCCGGCACGAGGCCGGCCTTTTCCGATACCCGGGTAGTGGTCAGCCGCCTGCGGGTGCTTTCGTCGCGGGGCTCGATGTGGCCGGCACGGCCGCCACGGCGGGTGCCGCCTGCCAGCCGCAGGTGCGGCCCTCGTTCTGCTGTTTCAGCCACTGCTGCAGCGGCGCGAAGTATTCAAGAACCGCCGAGGCGTCCATCTTCTCGCCACCGGTGAGTTCCTTGAGGGTCTTCTGCCATGGCTGGCTCGCACCCTTGCTGAGCATCGCGAGATATTTCTGGCCGGCCGCCTTGTTGCCGTAGAAGCTGCATTCGTACAGTGGCCCCTTGTAGCCAGACGCATCGCACAGGGCCTTGTAGAACTGGAACTGCAGCACATGCGAGAGGAAATAGCGCGTGTACGGCGTATTGCCCGGCACGTGGTACTTGGCGCCCGCGTCGAAGAACTCCTCGCCACGCGCGGTGACCGGCGCAACACCCTGGTACTTCGCTTTCAGGTCCCACCAGGCCTTGTTGTACTGGTCTGGCTTGATGGAGCCGTCGAACACGCCCCAGCGCCAGCGGTCGATCATCAGGCCGAACGGCAGGAATGCCACCTTCGCCAGTGCCATGCGCATCTGCGCATTGATCAGCGCCTCATTGCCCTGCTCGGGCACGCCGACCAGACCGACCGAATTGAGATAAGTGGGCGTCATCGACAGCACGATGGTGTCGCCGATCGCTTCGTGGAAGCCGTCGTGGGCGCCTGTCTGGAAGAGCGGTGGCAGCTTGTTGTACGCGAGGTAGTAATAGACGTGGCCGAGCTCGTGATAGATCGTCGTCAGGTCGTCCTCGGTCGGCTTGGTGCACATCTTGGTACGCACGTCGCCCGCCATGTTCATATCCCAGGCCGACGCATGGCAGACCACGTCGCGATCACGCGGCTTGATGAACTGGGTTTTTTTCCAGTAGCTCTCCGGCAGTTTGGGCATCCCCAGCGACACATAGAAATCCTGCGCTCGCTCGTTCATCTGCTTCGCGGTGGCGAGCAGTGCGTCCTGCTCGGCCTGCGCCTGCACGGCCGGTGTGCGCTCCCCAGTGATTTTCGCGTTCGCGGCCGTGAGGTTCTGGCCGTACTGGGACTGCAACGCCGCGCTGATATCCAGGCTGCCCGCATTCGGATACGGAGCGAGCATGTCCCACAGGTTGCCCCAGTCCTGCTGCCACATGTTCCCCATCAGGTGCGCGGGCAGCATCTGTCCCGCGACATGGCCTTTGCCCGCGCCGTACTTGGCGTCGAGGCGCGATCCGGCATAACAGTGCAGCTGCTCATAGAGCGGCTTGACCTGGCCCCAGAGGCGGTCCGTCTCGGCCGACAGCTCGGCCGGGGTCATGTCGTAACCCGAACGCCACAACTCGCCGGTGTCGGCATAGCCCAGGTCGCGCGCGCCTTCATTGATGAGGCTGACGAACCGTGTGTAGTCGCGGCGCATGGGCTTCGCGACGCCCTGCCAGCCCTGCCAGGCGTCGAGTTGCGTGTCGTAGTCACGGTTCTTCGCGAGCACTTCTTCCAGTTCACCGAGTTGGCGGCACGTCTTCGTGGCGCCGTCGCCGGTGCAGTATTCGCCGCTGCCGTACATGCCTTCCATGCGTGTGGCGATCTGCGTGAGCTCGGCGAGCTTGGCTGGGTCGCGGGGGGGTGGCATCGCCGCCTGCAGCTTGAGCAGCTGGATCGCGCGCGCCGTCTCCGGCGACATCTTCTGCCCCTCGAAGCGGCGCGACTGCTCGATCCATCGATTGAGCTGGCCCAGATAGCGTTCGTTGGCTTTCGCCGAGACCAGTTCGCTGTCGTCGTTGATGTAGGTCGACGACAGCCACTGGGCGGCGGTGAGCTCCGGATAGGCCTTGCGGTATTCGTCATTGACGCGTGCGATGAACTGGTCCGCGGTTTCACCGCTGCGGCCGGGGGCGGCAGGGCCTGCGGCGTCGGTCGTCGAGGGGCTGGGTTGCGGCTTGCAGCCGGACAGGCCGATCGCGGCGACGATGCTGAGCGCGAGTAGGGCGCGGGCGGGTTTCATGGGGGCTCCGGCGTTCGGATGGACGTGCCGCGCAGGCTAGGGGCCCGTTGCCCCGGGTGCAAGGCGTCCGCCGCCGGGCACGCTGGGTCAGGAGGTCGCGGGGTCTGTGCGGGGCGGAGCCAGCAGCGTGCGTCCGGCCGCATCGACCAGCCCGTTCAGCGCGAGCCAGGCCCAGGCCTCCGCTGCATCGTGTTCCAGGTAGGCCGCGGCCGACCCGAGCCGGAAGGTATAGCCCCAGGCATCCATGTCCGCCAGAACACGTGCACGGCCTACGCCGGGAAGCGCATCGCCAAGCAGTGCCTGCAGCACGCAGACGGCATTTTCTTCCTCGATCGAATCGGTCGCGTCGGTATGCACCGCGTCACGTCGTTCGCGCGGCAACACGATCAGGTGCGCGGCTTCGTGCAGCAATGAATGCACCGGAGTGTCGTCGCGCGCGTAGACCGCCTCGCCGATGAGCCCGGCCTCGCAGTCGCCCCAGTAACTGCCGGGAATGGGTTCACCGTCGGACACGCGCACGAGGCGCAAACCGTAGCGCGCTAGCAGTAAGGCAACGGCGTCGGTATCGATGTCGGCGAGCGTGAGCATGCGGGCGATGGCGTCGTCGCAAAAGAAAAATGCCCCGCGAACGGGGCATCGGATAGGACGTGGGGTGACTCAGAGCGCGCGGTTTTCCGGCAGCGCGACCGAGATGTCGAGCACCTTGTTGTCACCTTCGCCGATCAGGTCGACCTTGACCGCGTCGGCATCCACGTCGATGTACTTGCGGATCACCTCGAGCAGCTCGCGCTGCAGCATCGGCAGGTAATCCGGGCCGCCGCGCGTCGCGCGCTCATGCGCGACGATGATGCGCAGGCGATCCTTCGCGACGGACGCCGTCTGCTTTTTCGCCAGCAGGAAATCGAACATGCCCATGCGTCAGCCTCCGAACAGCCGGCCGAAGAAGCCCTTCTTCTCGACGTCGACGAAGCGCATCGGACGGGTATCGCCCAGCAGGCGGCCCACCGCATCCTCATAGGCCTGCGCCGCATCCGATTCGGCCTCCAGGATCACCGGCTCGCCCTTGTTCGAGGCATTGAGCACGTCGCCCGATTCAGGGATCACGCCGACGGCCTTGAGGCCAAGAATCTCCTCGACGTCCTTGATGCTGAGCATCTCGCCGGTCTCGACGCGCTTGGGGCTGTAGCGGGTGAGCAGCAGGTGTTCCTTGACGCGCTCGCCGTTCTCGGCGCGGCGGGTTTTCGACGCCAGCAGGCCGAGGATGCGGTCGGAGTCGCGCACCGACGAGACCTCCGGGTTCACCACCACCACCGCCTGGTCGGCGAAGTACATCGCCAGGAACGCGCCCTTCTCGATGCCGGCCGGCGAATCGCAGACGATGTAGTCGAAGCCGTCAGCGCCAAGGTCGTCGAGCACTTTCTGTACGCCTTCGGTCGTCAGCGCATCCTTGTCGCGCGTCTGCGAGGCGGCGAGCACGAACAGGTTGTCGAAGCGCTTGTCCTTGATCAGCGCCTGCCGCAACGAGGCCTCGCCATGGACGACATTGACGAAGTCGTACACCACGCGCCGCTCGCAGCCCATGATCAGGTCGAGGTTGCGCAGGCCGACGTCGAAGTCGATGACGGCGACCTTGTGGCCGCGGCGGGCGAGGCCGCAGGCGAGGCTCGCGCTCGTCGTGGTCTTGCCCACGCCGCCCTTGCCCGAGGTGACTACGATGATTTCGGCCAACTGGAATTCCTCCGGTTCTTTCGATGTCCCGACCGGACATGCCGGTGCGGGCGACAGCATGCCCGACTTTTGCGCGTCAGGCGTCCAGCGCTTCGATCCGGATCTGGCCGTCCTCGAGCCAGACCTGCACGGCCTTGCCCTGAAGAGCGGCCGGGATGTCCTCGAGCACCTTGTAATGCCCGGCGATGGCGACCAGTTCGGCGCGGAATTCGCGGCAGAAGATGCGCGCCTGCTCGAAGCCCTGCGCGCCGGCGAGTGCGCGGCCACGCAGAGCGCCATAGATATGGATGGAGCCGTCGGCGATGACCTCGGCGCCGGCGCCTACCGCGGAGAGCACGGTCAGGTCGCGGTTGTCGGCGTAGACCTGTTGCCCCGACCGGATGGGCGCCACTTGCACCAGGCCCGGCTGTGCCTGGAGAGCCGCCGCAGCGGTGGCCGGCTGCGCCGTGGCCGCGGCGGGCTCGGGCGCACGCCGTGCCGCGGGCGCCGCGGCCGGTTCGCTGCTGGCGCGTTCGTACTGCGCGCGGAATTTGGCAAGCAGTGGAAGGCCGAGGTCCTCCGACAGCCGTTCGATCTCGGTGGTTCCATAGGCGAGCGCGACTGGCAGGACGCCGGCCTCACGCAATGCCGCGACCAGCGCACGTGCGGTCGCCACGTCGGGCGCCAGACTCAGGCCTCCGAAGTCGAGCACCACAGCGGCACGCGCGAACAGGTTGGGCGCGCGCTGCACACGGCTGCGCATCTCGTCAGCCAGCCGATCGACATCGAGGGTGCGCACGCGCAGGTTGGCGATGCCCACCTGACCGATCTTGAGTTCGCCCGCAGGCTCGAAATCCATGGCCGCGCTCATGCGCGGGCCCCTGCGCGGACCGGGTCCCGGGTGCCCGAGCGGGGTGCATGGACCCAGGCTTCCGCCGGGAGGTCGCGGCCGTAGGTTTCGCGCACCCACGGGTAGCTGCACAGCGGCTTTATCAGCATCGACGCACGCAAGCCTGTTTCCTCCATCGCATGCTGGCCGACCTCGTTGAAACCGAAGGTGCCGTGGAACAGCATCACCGGGTCGGTGCCACCCTGCAGCAGCACTTCGCAGGCCATCTGCGGATACCGCAGTTCGGCGTAGCTCTGCGCATCGGCATAGAAAGCGCGCCCCACGCCACCACCGCGCCGCCGGCTGGCGACGACGATGCGGTCGATATAGAAGAATTCGGAGTGCCGTGCGCGGAACCAGCGGAAGTTGCTGCTGTCGTGATCCGAGGCATCGCCCATACCGATCAGGAAACCCGCCAGCGTGCCGTCGCGCTCGGCGACCCGGAAATATTCCGCCGCTTCGAAAAAATATTTCAGGCGGTTCGCATCCAGGGGAAGGATGGCGGGGCCGGCGGCGTTGTTGAGGGCCAGGATGGAATCCAGCTCGTGCTCAAGCACGTCGCGGACGACGATCGACATTCTTCCGGCTCCGGTGCAGCCGAGCCATTGCGGCGCGGCGGGCGATTATCGCACGGCGGGACGGCAGGGCCAGCGCCCATGGCATGACTTCCGGCGGGGCCGGCCACGCGGCCGGAAGGCTAGGATGCACTCATGCTCAACGAACTGAGTCACACCCGGCTGCTGCGTTACGCGGGCCTGTTCACCTGGGCGGTGGTCGGGTGCTGGCTGCTTTCGGTCTGGATCGATCCGCTGACGGTGGAACAGTTGCCCGCGGTGGAAGTGCGGGCGTTCGAGATCGCCGTGTCCCGGTGGATCGCCGTGTACGCGGTGTTCGGCGCGGTGTACTGGTGGATCACCCGCTCGCTGGGTATCCGGCGTCCGGCCCCCGCCGACCATGTGCTGTTGCTGGTGCTGACGGTCTGCGCCGTCGGCGTCAGCTACTTTTCGCGCACCGGGCTGGGCAGCATCCTGCTGATGGTGGTGGCCGGCCTGTTGCCCTGGCTGCTGCCGCTGCGGGTGGGCGTGATCTGGCTGATCGCGGGCAATCTGTCGATCACGCCGGTATTCATCGGCGCTATCGAAATGCCGCCGCTGCTGGCCTTTATCCAGTCACTGGTATACGTCGGTTTCGCCAGTTTCGTGTTTGTCACCGCGCTGGTCGCCAAGCAGCAGGCGGAAGCGCGCGAGGAGCAGCGTCGACTCAATGCCGAGCTGCGCGCGACACGACTTCTGCTGGCGGAGAGCGCTCGCGTCAATGAGCGCACGCGGATATCGCGCGAGCTGCATGACCTGCTGGGCCACCATCTCACCGCGCTGAGCCTGAATCTTGAAGTCGCCAGCCATCTGTCGGAAGGTCGCGCGAGGGAGCACGTGGGACAGGCCCACACGCTCGCCCGCCTGCTGTTGACCGACGTGCGCGAGGCGGTGAGCCAGTTGCGCGAAGGCGGCACGCTCGACCTGTCGGCCGCGCTGCGACCGCTGGCCGAGAACGTGCCGTCGCTCGAGATCGCGATGGATATCGAGTCGCCGCTGACGCTCGACGACCCGGAGTGCGCGCACGTCCTGTTGCGCTGCACTCAGGAGATCATCACCAATGCCGTACGCCATGCCGGCGCCGGAACGTTGTGGATCACCGCGCATCGGGATGCCGATACGATCGTGATGACCGCGCGCGATGACGGCCGTGGCGCCGATCTGCTCGTGGTCGGCAATGGCCTTCGCGGCATGCGCGAGCGACTCGGGCAGTACGGTGGAACGCTCGACATCGACACCCGACCCGGAGCGGGTTTCCAGCTCCGGCTTGTCCTGCCTACGGCGGCCAGCGCCGTCCGAGAAGGAGTTCCCGCATGAGTCACGAAACGAAGCCCCGCATCCGCGTGATGCTGGTGGACGACCAGAACCTGGTGCGGCAGGGCGTGCGCTCGCTGCTCGGCCTTGCCGAGTCGGTAGACGTGATCGCCGAGGCCGCCGATGGCCGCCAGGCGGTCGAGATGATTCCGCAGATCAGGCCCGATGTGGTGCTGATGGACATGCGGATGCCGGTGATGTCCGGCCTCGAGGCATTGCAGACGCTCGCGAAGCTGCAGCAGCTGCCACCTACCATCATCCTCACCACGTTCGATGACGACCAGCTGGTGCTTGCGGGCATCAAGGCCGGCGCCAAGGGCTACCTGCTCAAGGACGTCTCGCTGGAGCAGCTCGTCGGCGCGATCAAGACGGTAGCGGGGGGCGGGTCGCTGGTGCAGCCCGGGGTCACCCAGCGGCTGCTGTCGGGGCTCGAACACATGCGCAATGATTTCGTAAGCCTCGACCGGCCCGATCCGCTCACCGACCGCGAGACGGAAATCCTGCGTCTCATGGCCGGTGGTTTCTCCAACAAGGAGATAGCGAATTCGCTCGGTGTCGCGGAGGGAACGATCAAGAACCATGTCTCCAACATCCTTTCCAAACTGGGCGTGCGCGACCGCACCCGGGCTGTGCTGAAGGCGTTCGAGTTGCAACTGGTGTGACGGACGACAGGCAGCCAGGCCCCGCGCAGCGGATGACGGTCAGCCAAGGGAAGGCCGCCGGACATCACGCAAATGGAATCGGGCCACACGCACGGGCTGCGCCAACCGGCCCTTCCTTGCTAGGATTGCCGGTCTGCGCCTCGGCCCCATGACGGGTGGCGCGGGCCTGGCCCCGGAGAACCCTGAATGACCCGTTTGCTCGAGATCCTGATTTCATTCGCGATTGTGTTCGCGCTGTTCCTCATCGTGGGCGTATTCCTGCCGAAGAGCCGTCATCTCTCGGAGGCCGTGGAGACGAACCGCAAACTCACGATCGTCTACGACGTGCTGAACAGCACGCGCCGCTTCACCGACTGGAACCCGGTCCTGCTGCACGATCCCGCCGCCAAGACGCAGGTCAGCGGCCCTGACGCGGGCACGGGCGCGAAGTTCAGCTACGAATCGGATGTCCGTGGCGTTGGCAACGGCAGCTGGACGATCGTGGACAGCGTGCCCAACCAGAAAGTCGCCTACGCGATTGAAACCGGCTCGCCGGGCCGCAACAAGCGGAGCGAGTTCAGCCTCAAGCGCGTCGGCAACCGTGGCCGCAACGTCCGCATCACCCAGACGTACAACGTCGACTACGGCTTCAATCCCATCACCGCGTATGCCGGCCTGTATGTGAGCACGAGCGTGGGCGAGGACATCAAGCTCGGTCTCGCGCGCCTGACCAACCTGCTCGCGAGCATCCCGAACCTCGACTACAGCAACCTGCCCAACGAGTTCCAGGCCCCGATCCCGACTCTCGCCTCGCGCGATGCCGAAACGCTCCTCGTCGTCAGCGCCACCGTGCCGAATGACTTCGACAAGCTGAAGGCGCAGATGAACTCGAACAACGAGTGGATCCGCAAGGTGATCGCTTCCAATGGCCTGACTGCCGCGGGTCCGGTACGCATCATCACCACCGAAGCGGGCTCGTCGGCCTACAACTTCGATGTCGCCGTGCCGGTCCGCAAGGCAGGAGTGACCGGGAAGATCGAGGGCATCAAGCTCGAAGGGCCGGTGCAGGTCGCCTACAACGAGGCTGGCCGCGTCGTCACCACGACATTCAAGGGCCACATGGGCAACCTGTCCAAGCTGCGCGACTCCCTGCGCGCCTGGGCATTGACGCATGGCTACGAAGTAGTCGACCGGCCCTACGAGATATGGAACGGCGGAATCGATGCCGGTTTCGGCAACGACGGCCAGTACACGGTCCAGTGGGCTATCAAGTAGTCCCGTTACGAAACGAGAACGCGCCGCTTGCGGCGCGTTTTTCGTTGGGGTTTACGATCAGATGCGCGCGCGGCGCATGAGGCACCCGACACCGCGCCCGGGGATGTCATTCGTCGCGGCTGGCGGCGCCCTGTTGGCCGCTGCCGCGGTCGCGCTGGCCGCTTACGCCGCGCATGCGGCCAGCCCGGCGGCGCAGATGCGCCTGTATACCGCTGCGGCATTCGCGTTCGGTCACGGCGCGATGCTCGCCGCTGTCGCCCCTGCAACGGCAGGACGCTGTGCACGTACCGGCATGTTCGCGATGCTTGTCGGCTCATTGCTGTTCGCGGGCAGCCTGGCGCTTGCTGCGTTCGTGCAGGCCCCGACGACGCTGGCCCCGACGGGCGGCGTCATGCTGATCGGAGCCTGGCTGTTGTTGGCCATCGATCGCCTGGGGTATTGACCGATGCCGCGCTGGAGCCGCGGTTTCGACGTGGACGCGGCACGGCGCCACCTGCGCCGGCACGATCCCGTGTTCGGCACGTGGATGCGCCGGATAGGACCTATCGCGGCAGAACCCCGCTGGCGCAAGCCATTCGATCCGGTCGATGCACTGGCCCGCGCGATCCTTTACCAGCAGCTGTCGGGCAAGGCGGCGGCCACGATCGTTTCGCGCGTCGAGGCTGCGATCAATAGTGACCGCCTGCACGCCGACACGCTCGCCCGCTGTGACGACGCGACGCTGCGTGCCTGCGGTGTCTCGGGCAACAAGCTGCTCGCGCTGCGCGACCTCGCGCGACGGGAAGCGGAGGGTGAGATCCCCACGCTGAGGCAGATGTCGGTGATGGACGAGTCCGCGATCATCGCCGCGCTGGTACCTATCCGCGGCATCGGCCGCTGGACGGTCGAGATGATGCTGATGTTCCGCCTCGGGCGGCCCGACGTGCTGCCGGTCGACGACCTCGGCATCCGCAAGGGCGTGCAGTGCGTCGATGGGCTGGACGCGATGCCGACGCCGAAAGCGCTTGCCGAGCGCGGCGAGGCCTGGGGGCCGTATCGGACCTATGCCAGCTTCTATCTCTGGCGCATCGCCGACTTCGCCCGGCCGGTGCGGCTACCGGTGAAGCGTTCGCAGGGCTGATCGCGCCGAAGTTACCGCATGCAGGATCAGGTGGCGGAAGTGGTTTCCGGATGGAAACACCAGTGCCACGGCTCGTAGTCGATGCCGTGCGGATTTGCGCGCGGATAGCTCATGACGAAGCCGTGCGCCGCGGCATGCACCTGCAGCCAGGCGAAGGCCGTCGTGGCCTCGAATGAGGTTTCCGCCGAGGGCTCGCCGGGCGTGGAGATGTCGAGTGCACGACCCGAATGGTGCTCGCTGTAACCGGGCGCCGCATTGACGGTAAGGATCTCGTCCACGGCCTGGCCACGCGCCAGCTTCCGCTCGAAAATTCCGAGCTGGTAGTCGTGGCTGCGATAGCCAGAGACCGCTTCCAGCAGGATTCCGTCGCCGCGCGCGGCCCGGCGCAGACGATTCCACGCGGCGGCCGCATCGTGGCGAAGCCAGAGCGGGCGCCGGAAACGATCGCGCCCGGCGAGCTCCAGCACACCGGGCTCGGCGACCAGAGCGAGCCCGGTACGTGCGGCATACGCGCCATCGAGACCAAGGCGGTTGAGACGTTCCTCCAGACGCGCGAGCGGCAGCTCGACATTGGCGCGCGGCGGCACGGGCATCTGTCGGAGGACGGCCAGCACGGCCTGCATGCCCGGCTCGTGCCGCCAGGTGTGTACAAGCGGCACCATTCCGGCAGCACCATGCGCGGCGAGGAAACGGCCATCACGCTTACGGCGCAGCACGTGCCTGGCGTTCGCGATCACCCGTGCATCATGGTTGGCACGTGCCCGCAGCAGCGGGGCGGGCCAGATCTCGATCTCCGGCGTATTGATCAGGTAACGGAGGCGGGCGCGCATGCGTCGGCACAGCAGAGAGAGATGCCGAGCCTACCGCGGGCCCGGCGCGACCGCTGCATCGGGGGTGATGCGCGGCTCACAGTTCCTTCTTGAGGAACAAGCGTACGGCCATGCCCATTGGTGCGGCGGACACCAGCTCCCAGTCCTGTTGCCCCAGTTGCGCGAGTACGGTGTCCAGCGCCTCGGCGGTGACCCCGCGCCAGGTCGGCTTCACCTCCACCACCTTGTAGCTCCATCGTCTGCCACTCATGGCGTTTCGTCTCCTGTGTCGACCGTATCGGTGCCGGGCTTCGGCAGCCGGCCGGCCCTGCGCAGTGCGTCGCGCAGCACGTATTCGATCTGTGCGTTGACGCTGCGCAGCTCGTCGTCGGCCCAGCGCTGCACCGCCGACAGCACGTCGGCATTGATGCGCAGCGGATAGGCCTTTTTCTCGCTCATCGGGGATTCGTGCGCCCGCGCAACGTCGTCACCAGCATGGCCACCGCGAGGCCGTTCACTGCCAGGGCCAGAGCCAGCGCGACCGCGACGATGCGGGCCGGAGTGTCCGCAGCCCACAACATCGCGGCCGCACCGGCGAGGAGCACGCCGCCGACGATGCGCATCAGGCGCGCGAGCGTCGATGCGATCCGCGCCTCGCGCGCATCCGGATCCCGCCGCTGCGCGCTTCCCGCCAGCGAGCGCGCGACGAGGAAAGCCGGCAGGCTCGTGAGGGCGAAGGCGAGCGCGAGCGTGTAACCGTCCATTCTCAGTACAGCGAGCCGGCGTTGACGATTGGCTGTGCGCCGCGGTCGCCGCAGAGCACCACCAGCAGGTTGCTCACCATCTGAGCTTTTCGCTCTTCGTCGAGCTTCACGACCCCGTTCTTCTCGAGTTCGGCGAGTGCCATCTCGACCATGCCGACCGCGCCGGCCACGATCCGCGTGCGGGCGGCGATCACTGCGTTCGCCTGCTGCCGCTGCAGCATCGCGTGGGCGATTTCCGGTGCATAGGCCAGATGGCTGATGCGCGCATCGACCACTTCGACGCCTGCGTCGGAAAGTCGTTCGGCCAGCTCCCTGGCCAGGTGGTGGCTGATCTCGGTCGCATGGCTGCGCAAGGCGAGTTGGCCCTCCTCGTGCGAGTCGTAGGGATAGCTCGTCGCCATCGCGCGCAGCGCCGATTCGGCCTGGATATGGACGAAGCTCTCGTAGTCATTGACGTTGAACACGGCCTCGGCCGAGTCCACGATCTGCCAGACGATAACGGCGGCGATCTCGATCGGGCTGCCGTCCAGCTCGTTGACCTTGAGCTTGCCGCTTTCGAAGTTGCGCACCCGCAGCGAGACCTTCTTCTTCGTATAGAAGGGGTTGTTCCAGCGCAGGCCGTTCTCTCGATCGGTACCGACGTAGCGCCCGAACAGGCTCAGCACGGCGGTCTGGTTCGGCTCCAGCATGTACAGGCCGAACAGCGAGACGAAGATGACGAGCCCGGCCAGGGCGGCGGCGATGGCCAATGCGGACGAGCCGTCGCTGGCCGAGCGGATGAAGAACAGGCTATCGGCGACCGCGGCAGCGAGAAGGAACAGCAGGGCCGGGATGCCTGGGAGCGAACGTGCAGTGATCTCTTTCATGTCGGTTTCCTCAATGACAAGGAAACGATATCAAAAAGATATCAATTAATTTCCCCGTTCATCGGTGAGGTCAAGTTCGATCCGGTAGAGCGGGGCCGGTACGAACTCCCCGGTGACATAGACGTGGCGGCCGTCGCGGTCCCAGCCGAGTGCCTCGGCCTGGGGCAGCCAGGGCAGGGGCCGCATCTGCGGCAGTCGCCCCACCGCTTTGGCCCACGATTCGCTTTCGCGGCGCGTATAGACCAGAAGGTAGCGGTAGGTCATGACGGCGAGCCTTCGCCCATCGGGCGAGATATCCGCTGCCGTGACCTGGGCGGCGAGCGGGGGCCGTGCGTTCGTGCCCCCCTGCGGCGCGAGAGGCGCCGGCATGCGCAGGCGCGCGATGCGCTCGGCGACCACCGGCTCCCGCGGCGAAGCAGCGAGCGGCAGGCGGAAGAGTTCGGGAGGCTGCCGACGCTTGGAGATCAGGAGCACTTCGTTGCGTGCGGAGTCGACCGCCACCGCCTCCACGTCGCGCGGGCCGTCGGGCCAGCGGAAGACGATCGACCACACCGGCCGCAGGCGTGCATTGACCAGTTCGGCCGGTTCCTCGAACACATGCAGCTGCAGCGTGCGGCGCAGGCCGCCGTTGTCGCCGGTGTCGGCCACCAGAAGATAGCTGCGCCCGCCCCGCTGGAACGCGGCGATGTCTTCCCAGTCCGTCTTCGGCACGCCCTCTACGCGGAATGTGGCGATGCGATCGCCATTGCGGTCGACCGCGAACAGCTTGGCCGGGTTACCGCCATCGTCATGCATCCACAGGGTACCGGGATGCCGCGAGGAGGCGGCGAGCCCGCTGATTTCCGCCAGTTCCGGATCCAGCATCAGGCCGCTGACGCGCGCACGCGTCGTGTCGGCCTGCGGTGAGCAGGCGACCGCCAGCACCAGCGCCCCTGCGCAGGCCCAGCCGACCCCCCATTCCCTGCCTCGACGTACACCCATGGGGAGAGGATCGCATGACGTGGCATGCAGGCGATGCAGTGCGCGAAGGCACCGCTAGACTGCGCACATTCCCCACCGACGAGGCCCGCATGCAGCAGATCGGTACACCGCTGTCGCCCCATGCCACCCGCGTGCTCCTGCTGGGTTCCGGCGAGCTCGGCAAGGAGGTCGCCATCGAGCTGCAGCGGCTGGGCTGCGAAGTGATCGCCGCTGACCGTTATGACAATGCGCCGGCCATGCAGGTCGCGCATCGCAGCCATGTACTCGACATGCTCGATGGCGAGGCGATCCGTCGGCTGATCGAACGGGAACGGCCGCACCTGGTGGTGCCGGAGATCGAGGCGATCCACACGCAGACACTGGTCGAACTGGAACTGCAGTACGCGCACGACGGAACCTCGACGCGGATCGTGCCGACGGCCCGCGCGGCGCGGCTCACGATGGACCGCGAGGGCATTCGCCGGCTCGCCGCCGAGACACTGGAGCTGCCCACCTCGCCCTACCGGTTCGTCGACACGCAC
>SCUY01000224.1 GCA_004322525.1 Lysobacter sp.
GGGCAGGGACGCGGCGCAGCTTCCGGTTTGACGAACGTTTGGCCGCGACACGATCCCGGATAATCCCCGCATGACCGACCTGCTTCCGCTGCTGCTGTACACCCACCCCGCCTGTGCCGCCCACATTCCACCGCCGGGACACGCCGAGAAACCCGAACGCCTGGCAGCGGTCGTCGACGCGATCCGTCATACCTATCCCGACCTGCCATGGCGCGAAGCGTCGCTCGCCACGCGCGAACAGCTCACGCGCGTGCACGAGGTCGCACTCGTAGAGCGTGTGCTCGACACGCCGGTCACCGAAGGGACCCTCCAGCTCGATCCGGATACCTTCCTGTCGCCCGGTGCCGCCGAGGCAGCGCTGCGCGCAGCGGGCGCGGGTACTGACGCGATGGATGCGGTGCTATCGGGGCAGGCACGGCGCGCCTTCTGCGCGGTGCGTCCACCCGGCCACCACGCCACGCGCGATACCGCGATGGGCTTCTGCTTCTTCAATTCGATCGCCGTCGCCGCGGCGCATGCCCTCCACGTACACGGGCTGGAGCGCATCGCGATCGTCGACTTCGACGTCCACCACGGCAATGGCACGCAGGCCATCTTCGAACGCGATCCGCGCGTGCTGTTCTGCAGTTCACACCAGTCACCGTTGTATCCCGAAACAGGCCATGCCGATGAACGCGGCATCGGCAACGTCTTCAACGCGCCGCTGCCGCCGGGCACCAGCAGCGAAGGCTTCCGTCGCGCCTGGAGCGAAACGCTGCTTCCGGCGGTCGATGCGTTTGCCCCGCAGCTGCTGCTGGTCTCCGCAGGCTTCGACGCCCATCAGCGTGATCCGCTCGCGCAACTCGAACTCGACGCGGTGGATTTCCTCTGGATCACCGGCCAGCTGCGCGAGATTTCGCGTCGTCACTGTGGCGGCCGCATCGTCTCGATGCTGGAAGGTGGCTACGACCTGCAGGCGCTCGGCGAATGCGCAGCGGCGCATGTCGGTGCACTCGTCGCCGACAGCGCGACCTGGTGACGGCTCCTGGCCGCCGTGGTTGGTCCAGACACCGCTAAAAAACGGCCACCAACCCGTACTTCCCGACAGTTTCGGTAAGGCGCGACTGCGGTTTCGGCTCGCCGGCCGCGCCACGCCGAGATGACAGCGCTTGACTTGTCGTTAGCAAATGAGAATCATTCGCGCCTTCGCACTTTCAGGCGCTCGCCATGCTTCGTCGTTCCGCGCTCCTCGTCGCCCTCGCGGCGCTCCCGGCCCTCGCGTCGGCTGACGAGAACTATTTCGGCTACTCGTACGGCAGCGAAACCCTCCCGGCCGGTGCCAACGAAGCCTACGTCTGGTGGACCCGCCGCACCGGCAAGAGCGAAGGTTCCTACACGGCGGACGACGTGCAGCTGGAGTTCGAGCACGGCTGGACCGACCGCTTCCAGACCTCGATCTACCTGACCGGGCGCGCCTTCGACTATTCCGGCGGCTCCATCAAGGACAAAAGCACCGGACAGGCGAAGTCGCTCGACAGCGGCCTGCGCTTCGACGGCGTCAAGGCCGCCTTCAAATGGAGCCTGAAAAGTCCCGAGCGCGACGGCTACGGCCTGGCGCTTTACGTCGAGCCGCAATACAGCTCGCTGAGCCGCGGCAGCGGTGACAAAGGCAAGGAGCTCGCCCTGGAAACCAAGCTGCTGCTGCAGAAGAACTTCCTCGACGGCCAGCTGGTCAGCGTCTACAACCTGACGCTCGAGCCGGAGTGGGAGCACGAGCACGGCGAGTGGAAGAAAGAGCTCTACGTCGAGAACAGTGCAGGCCTGTCGTACCGCGTCGCACCGCGCTGGTTCGCCGGCCTGGAGACCCGCGTCGACATGGCGTTCCCGGATTACGGCGCGCGCGAGTTCTGGGCCTGGTATGCCGGCCCCAGCGTGCATTACGCCGGGCAGAAGTACTGGGCGACGCTCGCCTGGATGCCGCAGATCAAGGGCGCGCCGGTCGATACCGCCCGCTCGAGCCGGCTGCATCTCGAGGAGCGCGAGCGCAGTGAGGTGCGGCTGAAGGTCGGTATGAACTTCTGATGGGTCTGCACCATGTCACCCAAGGTGCCGCGGTGCCTGCCATTCCTTTCCTCCCAGGGCAATCCATGCTTCGACCGACCATTCCCGCTGCGCTGTGTGTCCTTGCACTTGCCTTCGCATCGTCCGCGCATGCCGACGAGAACCTGCTTGGCTATGTTCGCGGCGCCGAGACCATCCCCAAGGGGGGCTCCGAGCTCTACCTCAAGGCCACGCAACGCGCTGACAAGGGTGAAGGCCGCTATCGCGCGAACGATTACGAGATCGAGTACGAATACGGCGTCAGCGACCGTTTCAACATCAGCGGCGCCCTGCAGGCGATGTCGCTCGATACCAGCGGCCTTGTCATCAATGGTTACCTGCCCGGCGATCGGAACTTCGGGTTGCGCGCGTCGGGTGTCGAAGTCTCGGGCAAATACAACGTATTGCGTCCCGCTGCCGATGGTCTTGGTCTCACGCTGCGCGGCGCCCTCGACTATCAGTGGATCGATCCGCACTCGGGCCGCGACAAGGACACGGTGAGCGCTGAATTCGATCTCTTGGCGCAGAAATACTTTCTCGACGCGCAGCTGGTCTGGGTGGGGAACCTCGGGCTCGAGGCGACCTGGGCCGATCGCGCGCCGATCGCGGGATTGCCCGCCGGTTTCGAGTGGCCGACCGATCCGGAAGTCGAGCTGGAGCTCAAGGCCGGCACCGGCGTCAGCTACCGGTTCGCGCCGAAATGGTATGTGGGCGCGGAGGCACTGTATGAGACGGAATTCGAAACCGAAGTGGGCCAGGAACGCTGGAGCGTCTTCGCGGGCCCGAGCCTTCACTACGGCAGCCGGGGATGGTGGGCGACGCTGACTTACCTTCCACAGATCCGCGGCGGTGGAGAACGCTATGACAGCCAGCGTGACGCCGGCCTGCACCTGATCGAAAAGACCCGGCACGAAGCACGGCTGAAGGTCGGCTTCAACTTTTGAGGAGGCGGCGATGAATCGCGGTTTCGAACTGCACTGGCTGCTGCCCATGGCAACCGCCCTGGCGGCGGCACCCGCCGCTGCGTCGACCTTCCTGAGTATCGAACAGGCACAGAAAACCCTGTTCCCAGGCCAGGCGATGCAGGCGGTCGCGGTGACGTTGACTCCTGCGCAGGCGAAGGCCGTACAGCAGGCCAGCGGCCTGCGGGTTCGACAGCTCTCGCTGAAGGTCTGGCGCGCGGCGAGTGGCGGCTGGCTGTATGTCGACCAGGTGCTCGGCAAACACGAAATGATCACCTATGCGCTGGCCGTTGATGGCGCCGGCGCAGTCACCGGGCTTGAAATACTCGACTATCGCGAAACCTACGGTGGCGAAGTTCGCAACCCGAAATGGCGCGCGCAGTTCACCGGAAAACGCGCCGGCGCGCCGTTGAAACTGGATGTCGACATCGTCAACCTGTCCGGTGCCACGCTGTCGAGTGCGCATGTCACCGAGGGTGTTCGACGGCTGCTTGCCACGCATGCGCTGGTCGTCGCGCGCCGCTGATTCCAATGGCGGTCCTTCGCGTTGAACGCGCGCAGCCATGGCTCGGCACGGTCGTAGTGATCCGTGCCGAAGTGGCCGCCTGGCACGCCGAAGCTGCGCTCGAGGAGGCTTTCGATGCGATCGCTGCAGTACACCGGGAGATGAGCTTCCATGACGGGGCATCCGCGCTGTCGGGCCTCAACCGGGCGATGGCGGGTGAGTCGCAGGCGGTCGGCGATGCGCTATGGCGCGTACTGAACGCATCGGTCCTGCTGGCGCGGCACAGTGCAGGCCGCTTCGATCCCACCGTCGCAGGTCATCTCGTCGACTCCGGTCACCTGCCACGTCCCGCCGGACGCTCCCCCGACCCCTCCGCCAACTGGCGCGATATCGGCCTGTTGCCGGGCAGACGCGTGGTATTGCGGCGTGCCGTGTGGATCGATCTGGGCGGCATCGCGAAGGGCTATGCGGTGGATCGCGCGGTAGCGGCATTGCGACGCCACGGCGTAAAGGCCGGGGTGGTCAACGCCGGCGGAGACCTGCGTGTTTTCGGCGAGGCTCCCGAAACGATCCGCGTGCGCGATCCTCGCGATCCATCACTGACGCATGTCCTGGCGCAGGTGCGCGATGGAGCCGCCGCTACCAGCGCCGGCTACTTCAGCCGGCTCGATGGCCGCTCGGCACTGCTCGATCCCGTCACCGGGCTGTGCAGTGATGCAGGACGCTCTGTCACCGTCTGCGCGCCGCGCGCGGTCTGGGCCGACGCGCTGACCAAGGTCGTGCTGGCCGACCCGCACGGCGCGCTTCCGCTGCTGCGTAAGCTGCACGCCAGCGCCGCGGTGATGGATGCCGCCGGCCATGTCAGGCTGTTCCGATGAGCCATTCCGCCCACGACCCTGCGCATGAACGTCTCCGGCTTCCGCGCTGGATCCGCATCTGGGTGTACACGCTGGGCCCTGCCTGTGCGGGGACTGGCGTGCTATGGCTGGTCTTCCACCACTTCGTGCACCGGGAAGGGCCTTTCGGGCCGGAACCGCATCCGTTCGACCACATCTGGCTGGTGGCGCATGGCATCGCGGGACTGGCGATGCTGTGGGTGCTGGGGCTGGTCTGGCTGCCGCACGTGCGGCGCGGCTGGACAAGGCCGGCCCATCGGCTGGCCGGCGGCACGATGGCGGCCTCGATGCTGTGGCTGGCTGTGAGCGCAGCGGGGCTGTACTACCTCGGCAACGAGCGTGCCCGCGAGGCGACTGCAATCGCGCACTGGCTCGTGGGGCTGTTCGCGACCGCCTGGCTTCCGCTGCACATCTCACTGGGACGACGGGCGATGCGTCGCACATCCACCAGCAAGGCTCCTGCTACCCGCCGCTGACAGCAGCACGAAATGGACGTCAGCGGGCCTGTTCACCGGCGCGCGAAGCGGCGATGAACTCTTCGATTTCCTCGGCGCTGCGCGCGAGCGCTCTGGTCAACACGCGATGGCCATCCCGGGTCACCGCGACGTCATCCTCGATGCGGATGCCGATGCCGCGCCATTTCGGATCCACGCCGGTGTCGTCCGCGCCGATGTACAGCCCCGGCTCGATGGTGAACACCATCCCGGGCTCGAGCAGGCGTGATTCGCCATCGAGCCGGTAGTCGCCCACGTCGTGTACATCGAGCCCGAGCCAATGACCGGTCTTGTGCCGGTAGAAGCGCTTGTACTTGCCATCGGTGATGTTCTTCTCGAGGCGGCCCTTCAGCAGGCCCAGCCGCAACAGGCCTTCGGTGAGCGTCGTCACCGCCGCCTCGTGCCCCGCCTCGTAGGCGATGCCCGGCCGCGCCTGTGCCAGCGCGGCTGCCTGCGCGTCGCAGACGAGGTCGTGCAGCGCTCGCTGTTCCGCGCTGAAGCGGCCGCTGACAGGAAACGTGCGGGTGATGTCCGCCGCGTATCCGCGGTATTCGGCACCGGCATCGATGAGCACGAGGTCCCCGTCACGGGCGGTCGCGGCGTTCGAGTGGTAATGCAGCACGCAGGCGTTCGCACCCGCGCCGACGATGCTGCCGTAGGCCGGTACCGCATCGTGCAGGCGGAAGACGTACTCGAGTTCCGCCTGCAGCTGGTATTCGGTGATGCCGGGCCGGGCCGCGCGCATCGCGGCCTGGTGCGCGGCAATGCTGATGTCCGCGGCGCGCTGCATGAGCTTCAGCTCTCCCGCGTCCTTGAACAGGCGCATCTCGTCGAGCAGGTGGCCCAGCTCGAGGAACTCGTGCGGCGGCTGCGCGCCGCTGCGCACCTGCGCACGCACGCGGTTGAGCCAGCCGATCAGCTTGAGATCGAATTCGGCGTCGCGGCCGAAGTGGTAGTAGACGCGGGTGCGGCCTTCCAGCAGCCCGGGGAGGATGTCGTCGAGATCGGTGATGGGATAGGCATCGTCGACGCCGAATGCTTCGACCGCGCCTTCCGGGCCGGCGCGTGGGCCGTCCCAGCCTTCGCGTTCGGGGTCGCGCTCACGGCAGAACAGGATCGCCTCGCCATGCGTACGGCCCGGAATCAGTGCCAGCACGGCATCGGGTTCGGGAAAGCCCGTCAGGTAAAGCAGGTCGGAGTCCTGCCGATAGGGAAAGTAGGTATCCCGGCTGCGCACGCGTTCGGTCGCGGATGGCACGATCACAATCGCGTCTTCGCCGGCCATGCGCATCAGCTGGCGGCGGCGACGTTGGCAGGAGGCGAGCGAGCCGTGCAGCGGTGTGCCCATCGCGGGGCCCGCGTCATTCCGCCGCGACGTGCGGGCGGGCCGGCGTGCGCGGGGTGCGTGCACTCAGTTGAACGTCTGGCGGTGCCGCGGCGCGAGGACGCAGTCCCCGTGCAGCAGCAGGGTGGCGACGCGGACGAATTCCTCGATCTCCACCAGCGCCTCCTCGTCTTCTTCGTCTCCCTCGTCCTGTGGCTGCGCGGCGGCCAGCTTGGCAAGGTCGGCGAGCGCTTCGGAGCCTTCGGGCGACAGGTGCGCCTTCGCGCCCACGGCCAGCCCGAAGGCCCCGACGAAGCCGCGACACCAGTCGAACAGCGCGCCGCTGCGGTCGACCAGCGCGGCCTCGGCGGCAGGAAGCAGCAGTTCGAATTCGAAGCTACGGTCGTCGAGCTGCGCGGCGGTCGCTTCGCGCAGGACATCCAGCGGGCTGCCAGGCTCCGGGGCCGGCAGCGAGGCATCAGCCAGAACCGGCGCGAGCCAGCCGCGTTCATTGGGCCCGCCGCCTGCGAGCCAGCCACACAGGGCGCCGTGGAGTTCATGGGCGGAGGTGGCGAGCCCGAGCCGGTGCGACTCGGCGTCGATCTGCGCGGGCGCGGGCAAGTCGTGTTCGGACACGTCGGCACGGGAATGGCGGAAGAGGACGTGAG
>SCUY01000225.1 GCA_004322525.1 Lysobacter sp.
GCCGTAATGGCACGGGAAAATCCTCGCTGTTCGCGGCGCTGCAGGGCGAGGTGGAGCCCGACCGTGGCGACATCGACATCCCGGGCCGCGCGCGCATCGCCAGCGTCGCGCAGGAAACGCCGGCGCTCGACGACGCGGCGCTCGACTTCGTGCTCTCCGGCGACAAGGTGCTGCATGCGGCGGTGATGGCCGAGCGCGATGCCGTTGCGCGCGAAGACTGGGAAGCGGTCGCCGAGGCGCATCACCGGCTCGAGGATGTCGGCGGCTACGACGCCGAAGCCCGCGCGGCAAAACTGTTGCATGGGCTCGGGTTCTCATCCGACACGCACGAACGCGCGGTGCGCACGTTTTCCGGCGGCTGGCGCGGGCGCCTTAACCTGGCGCGCGCCTTGATGACGCCATCGGACCTCCTGCTGCTGGACGAGCCCACCAACCACCTCGACCTCGACGCCGTGCTCTGGCTGGAAGCGTGGTTGCTCAAATACCCCGGCACGCTGTTCGTCATATCGCACGACCGTGAGTTCCTCGACGGAATCTGCAGCCACGTGCTGCACCTGCATTCGGGCACCGCGAAGCTGTACAGCGGCAACTACACCGACTTTGAACGCCAGCGCGCCGAGCAGCTGCGCCAGCAGCAGATCGCGCATGACAAGGAGCAGGTCGAGCGCGCGCACCTGCAGAGCTTCATCGACCGCTTCAAGGCGAAAGCGAGCAAGGCCAAGCAGGCACAGAGCCGCATGAAGCGCCTCGCCAAGCTCGCCGGCACCGAAGCCGTGCGCGCCGAGCGCTCGCTGCACATCAACTTCCCCGAGCCGGTGAAGCTGCCGCACACGCTGCTGACGATGCGGCATGTCGACTGCGGCTATGGAAAAACAAAGATTCTCGGCGACGTCACCTTCATGCTCGAAGCCGGCGATCGCATCGCATTGCTTGGCCCCAATGGCGCCGGCAAATCCACGCTGGTGAAGACGCTGGTCGGCGAGATCCCGCTGCTGGCCGGCGAACGTGGCACGCACCCGGATCTGCGCATCGGCTACTTCGCGCAGCACACGGTGGAATCGCTGCGCGAAGGGGAAACCCCGATCGATCACCTGGCCAAGCTCGCGCCCGGCATCGCCACCCAGCAGTTGCGCGATTTCCTCGGCAAGTGGCAATTCCCCGGCGATCGCGCGTTCGAGCCGGTCGATGGTTTCTCAGGTGGCGAGCGCGCGCGGCTCGCGTTGGCCATGATCGCCTGGACACGCCCGAACGTGCTGCTGCTCGACGAACCCACCAACCATCTCGATCTCGACATGCGCGAGGCGCTGGCCGAGGCGCTGAGCGATTTCGACGGCGCGATCGTGCTGGTCAGCCACGACCGCCACATGATCGGCCTGGTCTGCGACACGTTCTGGCGCGTGGCTGGCGGCATAGCGCAGCCGTTCGACGGCGATCTTGACGAATACGCGGTCTGGCTGCGCACGCGCGATGCGAGCGAAGGCAAGGACACGAAGGTGGCAGCGCCGGTCGCCGTCGCCATGGAAGCGAAGCCGGTCGCGATCGCGAAATCCACCCGCAAGGTGAACCCGGTCAAGCTGTCGCAGGCAGAGTCGCGCGTCGCCGATCTGGAAGCACGACTGGCCGACCTCGACGCCGCGTTGGCTGATCCATCGCGCCATGCGGAATTCGGACGCATCGGGCAGGATCGCGCGCGAGTGGCACAGGAGCTGGCCCGCGCGGAAGCCGAATACCTGGAGCTCTACGACGCCGGCTAGCCCCGCAGGTGGGTAAGTGCCGGTGCCATTGGACGTCCGGATCCAGTAAATCGGATCGTTGTCGTTGTCGTTGTCGTTGTCGTTGTCGTTGACGCGAACGTCCGGGCCAAATGCGCCCGCGAAAATGCCCCGCCCTAAGGCTTCGGTAACGCGTGCGCCCCGGTGGGGATGTTCACGTCGTACGCCCCGAACATGTCGCGCACCGTTCCCGTTTCGGGAAGGATGTAGACGATGCCGTTGGTGCCGGTGAATGCCGGGCTGACCACGCTATCGAAAAAATTGGCCTGCACATTGATGCAACCGAACGAGATGCGGTTGTCCTGCGAACTCTCGCTCTGCAGACGTTCGGCACGACGTTCATCCGGCTTTCCCTTGACGACGCGATGCAAGGCGAGCGCGGAGGCGTAGTCGACCCACAGGATCGATTGCCCCTGCAGGTCGCGGTCCAGCGAGGCGACGAACCGGCCTGCGGGCGTAATGCGGTCCTGCACCGGTATCGCGGACAGCTTCCGGTCTCCGATGCCTTCGGGCGTGCGGTCCCCCGGCGTGATGCCGAGCAATGCAGGCCCCGTGCCCTGCAGGCGTCCGCGCGCGTCGAACACGAACACGGTGGCGTTGACCTTGTCGATGATCATGTACGGAAGGCCGCGATTGTCTGCCGAGTCGGCCACCCAGTCCGCAACGAAGCGCACTTCGGCGGGCGCCGATGCGTGCTGGAAATCCGCTTTCCGTGGTACCCGCATCGCCACCGGACGTGCTGCTGGCGTGGCGACGGTGGCGGGCGTCGCTGCGGGCGTCGCGTCGAGCGGCCAGGCCTCCGTCCACGTCTGCGCGATGGCGGCGACGGGGAGAGATAGAAGGAGCCCCATCAGCGCGGTGCCACCCGCGCGCACTCTGCCGGCTGGGCGCTTCCCTGCGCCCGCAGCGGCGATCGGCGATGGAGGCCGGGCTTGCACGTTCCTAGTTCCGGTACTGCTTGGGTTTACGTACCGGCGGCGCGCGCGGCGGCGCTTCTTCCGACGGTGGCGTGACCACCAGCATCGTCATCATCGGCGGTGATACGGGCGGCACGATCACCAGTGTTCCGGGCGGCGGCGGCAACACCCCGCGCGGGGGCGTCACACCGTAGAACGGTGTTCCGGGGGGCGGTGGTGTCGCCCCCGGCGGCGTGACTGGCGGTGGTGTGACAGGAGGGGTAACGGGCGGAGTCACAGGCGGCGGCGTGACCGGCGGTGGTGTAACAGGAGGTGGCGTGACTGGCGGTGGTGTGACAGGAGGCGGTGTGGCCGGTGGAGGCGTGGCGGCGGCAACGATCGTCCCCGTCGTATGCGCCACCACCGGGCCGCAGCAGTTGAACGGCAATGCGTAGGCGCCGGCATTGGTACCGGCCAACGTGTATCCGGTGAAGGTGATGCGCTTGTTCGCTCCCGGATCCGGCGACGTGTAGTTGGCACTGCTTCCGGGGCCGGCGACCAGTGTTACCCCGGCCGGATTTCCTTTCAGGCCGGTCAGTGTCGCGGTGGTGGTTCCGTCGAAGGTCTTGTCCGCGCCGGCAGCGAATACCAGCATGAACTGGCTGAGCGCCGCGCCTTCGGTCAGCGTTAACCGGGTGGAATAATCCGTCGGGGCGGTGTACGAGACCGGGTTGTAATAGATGGCGACTGGCGCGGCGGTCACGGCGGCACGCGGGGCCAGCGAGTCGAAGACCACGGTTCCGCCTGCGATACCCGGGCCGGTGCCGTCGGTGTCGGCACTGAGGGTGAGACCGAGCGGCAGGCCCAGGCTGCGGGTCGGGTCCGCCGTGCCGCGGGTCAGCGTGAGGGCGCCGCTCACGTTGACGTTGTTCGCCGCGCACATGAGCAGGTTGCCGTCGGTGACGGTGATCGCGCCACTCTGGTTGATGTCACGCCCCGCGCTGAGCAGCACGCTGCCCCGGGTGGTCGTGATGGCCGCATTGACGTTGATGTCCTGCCCGCAGCACACCGCCAGGTTTCCGTTGGTGGCGGTGATGGCCGCATTGATGTTCACGTTGCGATCGGCGTTCAAGGTGAGCGTGGTGGGGCCGCCGCTGGCCGACCAGCTCACGGCATCGTTGACGAAGATGTCGCCATTGTCCGTGCCTGCGCCAGTGGTCGTGATCGTGATGTTGTTGGTGACCAGCTGCGCCGAAAGTGTCGCACCGGAAATGTTGTTGCCCGGTGCGCTGCCGATGACGAAATCACGCGGGTCGATCAGCCACTGCCCGGTTTTTCCAAGAGCCGAAGCGGTGGTGACGCGGGCGCCATCGCGAATGTTGACGTGCGCGGCGGACGTCTCCACGAATCCGCCGTTGCCACCATCAGGAGCGCTCGCATCCAGCGTGCCGGCCACGTTGACGGCACCGGTCTGCATGTCGCCCAGCAGCAGGATCGTGCCATTGCGGTTCTCGATCGTGCGTGCCTGGATCACGCCGGTGTTGTTCACCACCGTATTCAGCAGATTGCCGGCCGCCTGCGCCGTGAGCAGCACGCGGCCGCCATCGGCCTGTATCAGTCCACCGTTTTCCGCGAGCGCATTCACGGCGCCCTGCGCCACCGAAACGTTCAGCAGGCCATCGCCTTCGACGTCCAGCGTGACGGCTTCACCCGCCGCCAGCGCCACGCTTCCCAGGCGGGCCGAGATGACGCCCTGGTTGCTGACACTCCTGCCCATCAGGGCGACATAGCCACCATCGGCAGCATTGATGGTGCCGTGGTTGACGACCGAGCCGCTGCCCGCGTCGGTGAACGCGTACTTGCCCGCCGCGAAGCTGGCATCGCTGAGGCTCATCGTCGTGGCCACCAGGCCGCCGACGTTTACCGATGAGCCAACGCCGAACAGGATGCCGTTGGGATTGAGCAGGAAGATCTTGCCATTGGAACTGAGCCTGCCCAGGATCACCGAGGGATCGGCGCCGAGCACGCGGTTCAGCGCAATCGAATTGCTGCCCGGCTGTACGAACTGCACGGTCTGCCCGGTGCCGATGCTGAAGCTCTGCCAGTTGATCGCCACGTTCTGCGTGGTCTGGGTGATCACCGTATCGATGCCCGGCTTGATAGTGGCCTGGCCGACGGTGACCACGCCTCCCACCGGTGTGGCATGCGCGGCCGTGGCGATGGCCAGCAGCAGCGATCCGGACAAGGCATGGATGGCGAAGCGGGGGCGCCGCGGCTCACCGCATGCTGTCGCCGCGCGCGCGCTGCCGGAGTAATGGTGGGAGGAGGCGATGTCGCTGCCGATGTCCTGCATGGAACGGTGGATGCTTTTCATTGGGTATCCTCGAATGCTCTTTCAGGTCCGCGCGCGGAACCGGTGCGCGATCAGAAAAACTTGATTGCCTGGATCCAGAAACGCCCCGATCTGTCGGGGGCCGATATCGCATCCTCGCTGCCGAGTTTTCTTGCGTAGTACGTCCGTACTGCGAAGTTGCCCGGATCCACCCACGTCAGTCCCACGCCGGTCGCGCTCAGGCGTCGATCATTGCTACCGGCGAACCACGGGTTCCGGTTGATGGTCACGCGCCCGGTATCCACGAAACCGAGCAGGTGAACCTGGCCCGGC
>SCUY01000033.1 GCA_004322525.1 Lysobacter sp.
ATCCGCAGGCCATCACCGCCACGCTCGACAATGCGCAGCGCAACGGCGTGGCCGACCGCCTCGACGTGCACCTGCCGCATGACGCACCGGAGGCGACGTATCCGGTCGTGGTCGCCAACATCCTCGCCTCCGCGCTGATCGCATTGCGCGACGTGATCGCCGCGCGCTGCGCGCCGGGAGCCCGCCTGGCGATGTCGGGCATCCTCGCCGGGCAGGAGAACGATGTCATCGCGGCCTATGCCGAAGCGTTCGACGGCCTGCAGGCGGACCAGCTCGACGACTGGATGCGCGTCAGCGGCCGACGGCGCTGACAACGGCGGAATGGTGGAATAGCGCATGTTCAAACCCTGTCCCAACTGCGGCTTCCTGGTCGCGCTGATCGCCGGCCGCGAAGCGAGCCAGCGTTGCCCGCGCTGCCGCAGCGCGATGCTCGAGGAGGGAGAGACGCCGCCTGTGCTGGAGGCCGATGCCGCGCCCCACCCGCTGCCGGCGCCCCGTCGCCACCGCGAAGCCACCAGTCAGGACAACGCCCCGGACGTCGAGCCTGTCGCGCACGATCTGGCTGACGCGCCGGATCCGGCCGTCATGGCGGCCGCGGCCGTGATCGACATGCAGGCCCCCGCCGATACCGACATCCCGGCCATGGCCGCGATGTCCACCACCTCCACCGCGCCCGCGCCCGCGTTCGCACGTCAACGCGAACGCATCGTCGGGCCTGCGCCACGCCGCTGGCCGCTCGCGGTCGTCATCGTGTTGCTCACGCTGTTGCTCGCCTTGCAGCTGCTGCTGTCGCAACGCGTGACGCTCGCGGCCGACGCGCGCTGGCGCCCCGTCATCGCTTCGATGTGCGGCCTGTTGCGCTGCACTGTGCCGGCCTGGCGCGAGCCCCGCGCGCTGCGGCTGCTGGCGCGGGATGTCCGCCCCGATTCTGCCCACCCCGGCGTGCTGCACGTCACCACCACGATGCGCAACGACGCGCGCTGGGCACAGCCCCTGCCGGTCGTGATGCTGAGCCTGTCCGATCTTGACGGCCGAGTGGTCGGCGCCGTCACCGTGCCGCCTGCGCGCTATGGCCGCCGCGCCGACGAGCGGCTGCCGCCGGGCGAGGCCACCGACATCGCCTTCGACGTGCGCGAACCCTCACCGCACGTCGTCTCGTTCGATTTCCAGCTGCGCTGAACCCCGGTCGCGTGCGCCGGCGCGATGAGGCCGGGCTAGACTCCGCCTCCGTCGCCCACCATGCACGAAGCCCCCGTGAACCCCGCTGCCTCCGTTGCCATCGAACGCCCTGATGCCGCACGTGTTCCGCTGCGTGATCATGTCGCCGCATCGATCCGCCGCTTCCTGGGTGACCTCGACGGCTGCGACACCGAAGGCCTCTACAGCATCGCCCTGCGCGAACTGGAAATCCCGCTGTTCCGCGAAGTGCTCGACCATTGCGACGGCAACCAGAGCCGCGCGGCGCAGATGCTCGGCATCCATCGCGAGACCCTGCGCAAGAAGCTGCGCGAATACGGTCTGGGTTGATACGGCGTCATGCGTGTCGCGCCATGGCGCGGCCTGTGTAAGTAGCTGGAGATGGACCCCGACCAGACTGTCGCGCATCGTGACGATGGCAGTGCCTCGTTTCTCGTACTTCCCACACACAGGATGGACACGCATGAACCGCCTCCCGCTATCCGGCCTGCTTCTCCTGGCCATCACCGCCTGCGCGCCGGCTGTCATGCGCGGCGA
Organism: Lysobacter sp.; assembly: GCA_004322525.1. Lineage (GTDB taxonomy): Bacteria > Pseudomonadota > Gammaproteobacteria > Xanthomonadales > Xanthomonadaceae > Cognatilysobacter. The sequence goes on from SCUY01000033.1 coordinate 1,735, forward strand.
CGCGCTACCGGCACTGGCGAATGTCGCCCGGCCGATGCCGGGCGTGGTCAGTGCGGGCCGCCTGCTGCCAGCTGATATCGCGGTACTCGACAAGGCCGGCGTCCGCCAGGTGATCGACCTGACAGTCGACTCGGAAACGCCCGACTTCGACGAACGCGCGCGCGTGAAGGCGGCCGGGATGCGCTATGAAAACCTGCCGATCGCCGGGCCACACGATCTCACCCGCGAGAACGTGGCCCGCTTCGACCGCCTGCTGCGCGATGCACGGCGTCCGGTGGTGGTGCATTGCGCCAGCAGCAACCGCGTCGGCGCGATGGCCGCGCTGCGCGCCGCCTGGATCGACGGACAACCTGTTGAACGCGCGATCGCGGAAGGCCGGCGCTGGGGCCTGAAAGGCCTGGAACCGGCAGTGCGCGAACGCCTTGCCGGCAACGACGCCGCAGCGCCCGTAAACCCCTGACGCGCACCGCGCATGCGCGCCGCCTCCCGGAGCGCATGCAGCACGGCCGCTATAATCCGCGGCCCCCCGCTTCCTGCGCTGCCATGACCACTGTCCTCAATGGCCCGATGGTGACGTTGCGCCGTGCGCTGCTGTCCGTATCCGACAAGACCGGGCTGATTCCCCTCGCACAGGCACTGGCCCGCCACGGTGTGGAACTGGTCTCGACCGGCGGCACGGCGAAGGCTCTGCGCGATGCCGGCCTCGACGTACGCGACGTCAGCGACGTGACCGGCTTTCCCGAGATGATGGACGGCCGCGTCAAGACACTGCATCCACTCGTGCACGGCGGCCTGCTGGGACGCGCGGGCGTCGACGATGCGGTGATGGCGCAGCACGGCATCGGCGCGATCGACCTGCTGGTGCTCAACCTCTATCCATTCGAAAAGGTCTCGGCCGATCCGTCGACGAAGCTCGACGACATCATCGAGAACATCGACATCGGTGGCCCGGCGATGCTGCGATCGGCGGCGAAGAATTTCGCGCGCGTGGCGGTGGCCACCGATCCCGCGCAGTACGACGCGATCATCGGCGAGATGGACGCGAACAACGGCGCGCTCCCGGGCGCGACACGCTTCGCTCTCGCGGTCGCCGCATTCAACCGTGTCGCCCAGTACGACGCCTGCATCAGCGACTACCTCTCGGCGATTGTCG
>SCUY01000226.1 GCA_004322525.1 Lysobacter sp.
CCGATTCGCGGCGCGGCGATGAAGCCGCGGCCATCCAGCAATGCACGGAAATCCGCCAGCATCGGCGGGCTGCCGCAGATCATCGCGCGGTCCTGCGCGGCGTCGAGCGGCTCGATGCCCAGCTGCAACATCATCTGGCCGCTGGCCATCAGGTCGGTCAGGCGGCCACGATGGTTCGTGGCGTTGACGAGAAAGTCCTCGCGGGTGACTGCCGGGTAATACAGCAGCTTCGATGCGATCTGCTCGCCGAGGAATTCATGGCGCGGCAGTTCGTTGACGATGTAGTCGCGGTAGGCGAGGTCGGCCGCCGAGCGCACGCCGTGGCAGAGGATCACGCGCTCGAAGCGCTCGTAGGTTTCCGGGTCCTTGATGATCGACAGCCACGGTGCAAAGCCGGTGCCGGTGCCGAGCAGGTAGAGATTGCGGCCCGGATGCAGGTCGTGGATCAGCAGCGTGCCGGTGGGCTTGCGGCCGATCAGCACGCGGTCGCCGGGCTGGATGTGCTGCAGGCGCGAGGTCAGCGGGCCGTTGGCCACCTTGATGCTGAAGAATTCGAGTTGTTCTTCCCAGTTGGCGCTCGCGATCGAATAGGCACGCATCAGCGGCCGACCGTCCACCTCCAGCCCGATCATCACGAACTGCCCGTTGTCGAAACGGAAGCCGTCGTCGCGCGTGGTGGTGAAGCTGAAGTAGGCGTCGGTCCAGTGTCGGACGTCGAGCACGGTTTCGGTGCCGAAAGGCGAGGACATCGAATAAGGGCGCTGCAAGGAGTCGCGGATTCTAGCCGACGTCCGTCGGCGCACCCCCGGCGCGGGAGATGCCGGTGTCGCCAGCGTCGGGCGGGTTGCCGGCCTCGGCGGCGCCTTCCACCACCGCTTCGGCCACCGCCTCGACGAGGCTGGGGCGGTTCTCGTCCCGCGCGACTTCGCGAGTTATCGATGGGAGCCATTGCGGATCGATCAGCCCCAGCTGCGCGGCATGTTCGGCGATCGCGACGCTGTCACGAGCGAGCAGCATGGGGACATTCGTTCCCGCCACACGTTCGAGCTGGGCGCCCACTGCGCGGTCGTAGGCCGATTCGATATCCGGGTCGACGTCGCGGATGTAGATCGCCGCGATGCGGCTGCCGAACTCCTGGGCTGCCGCGGCATAGAGTTCCGCATCGGCCTGGCCCGAATCGCCGAGCAGCACCCAGCGCAGCGCGGGAAACCGCTGGATCAGTTCGCGTGCCCGTTCGAGTTTGTGGCCATGCCCCGGGGTCTTGAGGAACTTGCCCGCATCTGTACCCAGGTCGCGCAGGAAGATCGGGCCGGGAGGAATGCTGTTGAGCTCCATGAAATCCTCGAGCAGGTCGTAGAGGTTCCATGGCGAGCTCGATACATAGAAGATCGGCACGCGGCCGGCGCCATCCGTGCCCGCCTGCAGCGCCTGGTACAGCATGGCAACACCCTTGAGCGGCTTGCGCGTGCGCGCGTTGTGCAGGAAGGTGAGCTGCGCGGCGATCTTCCAGTCGGTGATACCGCTTTGCAGGATGGTGTCGTCGATGTCGGAGATCACGCCGATGCCCGCATTCGCATGCACCTGCAGGATGGGCTGGGGCGTCGACAGTGAGCCGTCCGGGAGGGCTACCGTCGCGGTCGTCCACAGCGTATCCACCACGCCCGGGCCAGGGAGCTGGGCCTGGTAGTAGCCGTCGTGGTCGGTGACCACTTCCACGGCCTGCCCGCCGAACTCGACCTTCAAGGTCTGCCCGGGCACCTCGTCACTCTCGAAGCGACGATAGGTGTTGAGCAGGTTGTCCCACCAGCGGTCGGCCTCGCCGGGCCCGCCGAGCGGGGCATCGTCGAGTACCCGGCCGATCATCTGCACGCCGCTGGCGTCGCCCCAGCCACGATAGGCCGCGATATGGCGCGGTGCATGCGTACCGACGACCCCATGGAAACGGCGACGGGCTGCGTCGAGATAGTCGTCGGCCCGGATTACCGCCGACTGCAGGTGGCGGCGAACGAACCGTGGTGGCTGCGGCGTGGAAGCGTCGGTCATCGTCAAAGAAGAACGGCCGGGCACATGAGTGTCCAGCCGTTTATGCAAAGCCGTGTGACCACAGCTGATGACGACGTTCAGCGCGTGGCGACGACCCGCGACCCGGCGCGCGTCGGACAGGCCAGCAGGCGCGAACTCTGCAGCCAGCGCGAATCGGGGTAATAGGAAAATACGAACTGGCCGCCGCGCAGCGTATCGATGATCTCGCGTGCCACCTCCGCACGCACCGCGGGGCATCCATGGCTGCGGCCGATGCGGCCCATCTTCGGCACCAGCGAGGGATCCACGTACTTCGCGCCATGCATCACGATCGCGCGCGAACGCGCATTGTCATTGACGCCGGGCTCCAGCCCGTCCATGCGCAGCGAGTAGCCATTGTTGCCGTTGTAGACCTCGGCGGTGCGGAACAGGCCGAGGCTGGTCTGGTGGCTGCCGTCGCGGTTGGAGAACGCGCGTGCGTAGTTGTCGCCGCTGCCCTGGCCATGCGCGACGTATTCCGTGTAGAGCACGCGCGGGTTGCGCAGGTCGAATACCCACAGGCGCTTGCGGGAGGAGGGCATCGAATAGTCGATCACCGCGAGCCGCTCACCCTGGCCCGTGGCATCGCCACTGCTGATCGCGCATTCGCGCGCCTTGACGGCGAGGTCGATCACACGCGGGTCCGCATCGGGCGCGAGTGCCGAGAGCCGTGCGGAAAGCGACATCGCGGGCGTGCCGATCGCCGGCAGGGCGAGCGATGGCGTGCGTGCGGGCGCATTGGGTTCGGCAGGGGAAAGCGCCGGCAGCAGGCAGGCGATGACCGAAGCCACGACGATCGGGAGACGCATGATTCACTACCCCTCGTTGCGAACGCTTCAGGGACATGCAGCCCCGGTGAAGCCTGCGCCTAGCGTAGGGCAGTGAATTCCATGTGCAAGCGGCCATTGGTCAGCTTGTTCAGCTGGACTGGCCGTCAGTGCAGCCCGCGCTCCTCCTTGGGCCGTGCGCGGCGATCGGTGACCAGCACGCTGCCGACCACGAATAGGCCGAGCATGGCGGCGATGATGAACAGCACGATCGCGATGGCGGGATAGCCGAACAGCACGGCGCCGGTATTGATGCGCATCATCAGGGCCGACGAAACCAGCAGCGCCGCGATGATGAGCCCGACGGTGATGCGGTTCGCGATCTTCTGCATGTTCTCCATGAGCTTGGAGTCGTCCAGGCCTTCGATACGCACCTGCAGCCGGTTGTCGGCCAACAGGGTCAGCAGGTTGTTCAGCTTGCGCGGAGCCTCGCGGACCAGCCCCTCCATCTCGATCAGTTCACCGGCCAGACCGGCGGGCGACAGGGATTTGCGCAGCCGCTGGCGCATCACCGCCTCCAGATGCTCCTGCACGACTTCCTTGGCGTCCATGTCCGGATCGAGCGCATCGCAGATCGACTCGAGATTCAGCAGCGTCTTGCCGAGCAGGCTCAGCTCCGGCGGCGTGCGCAGCCCGCAGGCGGTGCCGATGCGGGTGAGGTCGAGCACGAGCCGGCCCTCCGATACCGTCCGCCCACCCGAGCGCGATGCATAGGAAGCCACCATCTGCCCGACTTCGCGCATGTAGCGCTCCTCGTCGAAGTCCTCCAGCCGTGTGCTGATCGAGATGCCTTCGTTCGCCACGTCTTCGCCACGGCCATCCACCGCCGCGAACAGCAGTTTCAGCAGGCGGTCGCGGCGCTTTGGAGGCACGTGCGCGATCATGCCGAGATCGAAGATCGCCAGCCGGCCGTCCTCACTCAGGAGCAGGTTGCCCGGGTGCGGGTCGGCATGGATCTCGCCATGCACGAAGGCCTGATCGAGATACGCGCGCAGCAGGGCGGCCGCGACATCACCCAGGGGCTGTTCCGTGCGCTGCAGGCCGGTGACGTCGGTGACCTTGCGCCCGCGGATGAGATCCATGGTCAGCACGCGCTTGCCGCACAGGCTCCAGATCGGCGTGGGCACCACGAGTTCGGGATAGGCGCTGAGCCGTTCGCCGAAACGCTGCAGGTTCTCGGCCTCGATGCGGTAGTCGAGCTCGGCGATCAACGCACGCGCGAATTCGCCGACCCAGTCGCCGAAGCGCAGTCGGCGACCCATGTCGGTGCCGCGATCGATCTTGCCGGCGATGGACTTCAGCGCGTCGAGGTCCGCACGCACGCTCGCCTGCGCATCCGGGCGCTGCACCTTCACCGCCACTTCGCGGCCATCGCGCAGTACCGCGCGGTGCACCTGCGCGAGCGATGCGCTGCCCAGCGGCGCTTCATCGAACTGCTGGAACATCTTGTTGATGCGCACGCCGAGTTCTTCCTCGATGACTCCGCGCACCACGTCGAACGGCAACTGGGTGACGTTGTCCTGCATGCGTTGCAAGGCCGCCATGTAGTCGGGCGGCACCATGTCCGGCCGTGTCGACAGCGCCTGGCCGAGCTTGATGAAGGTGGGGCCGAGCGCTTCAAGGTCGGTCACGAACTCCTCGGGCTTGCCCTGCGGCGCGACCTCGGCTTCGACATCCTCGAGCAGTGCATCGTGGTCGAGCCCGGTAAAGATGCCGGCGCTGCGGTACTTCAGAAGGAACTTCACTATCTGCGCGGTGCGCGCGAGGCCGGTCGCCTGTTCGGACATGTCATGTCTCCGTGGATCGCACCAGCGTAGGCGCCCGGCCGTCAACGCCATTTCATCGGCCGCCGTGCACGATGCCCGCATGCAGGCACCCGCCACGCTC
>SCUY01000227.1 GCA_004322525.1 Lysobacter sp.
GTTCCGCATCCAGTTCCTGCTTGGTTTCCTCGCCTGCTGCGCGCTGATGGGATATGCGCTGTATGCGCAGCACGTGCTCAATTACGAGCCGTGCCCCTTGTGCATTTTCCAGCGTGTCGCAGTGATCGCTCTTGGCCTCGCCTTCCTGATCGGCGCCGTCGCGGCGCCTGCCCGTCGCGCTGGTCAGGTCGCGTTGGGGTTGCTGGCACTGCTGCCGGCCCTGGCGGGCATCGGTATTGCCGGGCGCCATGTCTGGATGCAACACCTGCCGCCGGACCAGGTGCCTACCTGCGGCCCGCCGCTCGCGTTCCTGCGTGAAACGCTGCCACTCGCCGACGTCGTCAAGAAAGTGCTGACGGGAAGTGGCCAGTGCGCGAAGATCGACTGGACATTCCTTGGCCTGTCGATGCCGCAATGGTCGCTTGCCTGTTTCGTGGCGCTTGCGCTGTGGATCGTCTTTGCCGTTTTCCGTCGTAGGTGACGTGATGCCGATGCCTGATTCCAGCCTGCAACCCGTGAAGCTCGCCCGCGAGTGGAACGCGCAGTCGTGGCGCGCACGAACAGCCACCCAGATGCCGCAGTATGCGGACGCCGTAGAACTCGAGTCCGCACTCGCCGAGCTTCGCCGCCTGCCGCCGCTGGTGACATCATGGGAAATCCTGACGCTCAAGCAGCAGCTTGCCGAGGCCCAGGAAGGCCGTCGCTTCGTGCTGCAGGGTGGCGACTGCGCGGAGAACTTCGACGAGTGCTCGTCGGATGTCATCTCCAACCGGCTGAAGGTGCTGCTGCAGATGAGCCTCGTGCTCGTGCATGGCATGCGCAAGCCGGTGGTACGTGTCGGTCGCTTTGCCGGGCAGTATGCGAAGCCGCGCTCCACTGATACCGAGACGATCGACGGCGTCAGCCTGCCGAGCTATCGCGGCGACATGGTGAACGGGCCGGCGTTTACCCCAGAGGCGCGGCGTCCTGACCCACGCCGCATGATCAAAGCGCATGCGCGGTCTGCGATGACGATGAACTTCGTCCGCGCGTTGATCGATGGCGGCTTCGCGGACCTGCACCATCCCGAGTACTGGGACCTCGACTGGGTCGGCCATTCACCGCTCGCGGACGAATACCGTCGCATGGTGACGGGTATCGGGGACGCGGTACGTTTCATGGAGACGTTGTCGGGCGCCGAGGTGCACAACCTCAACCGGGTCGATTTCTACACTTCGCACGAAGCGCTGTTGCTGCCGTACGAGGAATCGATGACGCGTCAGGTGCCGCGCAACTGGGGCTGGTTCAACCTCAGCACGCATTTCCCGTGGATCGGCATGCGCACGGCCGCGGTCGACGGCGCGCATGTGGAGTTCCTCCGTGGGATCCGCAATCCGATCGCGGTCAAGGTCGGGCCGTCGGTGGCGTCGGACCAGCTGCTACGACTGGTCGACGTGTTGAACCCGGAAGACGAACCCGGCCGCCTAACGTTCATCCACCGCATGGGCGCGTCGCAGATCGCCGAGAGGCTGCCGCCGCTGCTCGAGGCGATGCGTCGCGACGGCCGCCGTGTGCTGTGGATCTGCGATCCGATGCATGGCAATACCGAATCTACCGCGAACGGTTACAAGACACGCCGCTTCGCCAACATCGGCAGTGAACTGCAGCAGGCGTTCGACCTGCATGCAGCGGCCGGCACGCGTCTGGGCGGTGCACACCTGGAACTGACTGGCGAGGACGTGACCGAATGCCTCGGCGGCGCGCGCGAGCTGACCGAGCTCGACCTGGAGCGGGCCTACCGCAGTTGTGTCGATCCGCGGCTCAACTACGAGCAGGCGCTCGAGGTGGCGATGCTCATCGTGCGCAAGCAGACACAACTCAGCGCGCCCGTGTGACGGGTGGCGTCTGACGGCCAGGTCCACGGATCCACCCCGACATGATCTCGAGGCTGCCATCGTGGGTGGGATCGGTGGCCTGGCTGCTCGCTTTCGTCGCCGGTGGAGTCAACGCGATCGGTCTACTGGGTTTCGCGCATGAGGCGACATCCCACCTGACCGGAACAACGACGCTGCTCGCCGGTGCGACGGTGGCAGGGGACTTCCTCCGTTTTTTCCATCTGTTCGCGATCGTCGCCTCGTTCGTGGGTGGGGCTGTCGTCAGTGGATTGCTGATCCCGCGGGATCCACTGCAACTCGGGCAGCGCCAGACCGTCGTTCTGGTACTCGTTGCGGTGATGCTGGCGGCCGCAGCGGTCGGCTTACGAAATGGACAGGCAGCATCGCTGTACTGGGCAGCAGCGGCCTGCGGGCTACAGAACGCGATGACGACTGCCTATAGTGCCGCGGTGGTGCGCACGAGCCATGTCTCTGGCATGTTCACCGATCTTGGCATTGCGCTCGGCCATGCACTGCGCGGCGAGCGGGTCGAGCAGCGACGGTTGTGGGTATGCATTACGGTGATCACGGGATTTTTTGCAGGCAGCGCAGTGAATACCGCCTTGTTCGGGCGCTTTGGCTACGACGTCCTTTATGTCGACGTCGCGATCGTCGTAGCGCTTTCTGTCACCAATGCCCGCTATGTCGCGATGTCACGCATCCCGACATGATGCCTACGGCACGAGGGTGTCTGGCTCGTCAAGTGTGGGCAGAAAACGCGGTGGCTTGCGGGCATGGGTCGCCTGCTCGAAACCATAGGCCAGCTCGATCAGCCGGGGCTCGCTCCATTTCGCGCCCAGGAATACCAGCCCCAGTGGCAGCTCACGGGCATCGCCCATGGGAACGGTGATGCTCGGATAACCGGCAACCGCCGCAGCACCGTAACCGGCCCCGGTAAAATGATCGCCAAGCACGGTATCGGTACGCCAGGCCGGGCCGGTCGACGGTGCGACCAGCGCGTCCAGGCGCTGCTTCTTCAGTGCCGCGTCAATGCCCTGAGGGCCAGCCAAGCGTCTCGCCTCATCGCGCGCCATGCGGTACTTCGCCGACGTCAGCGGCGCGGCCTTCATTGCCTGCTCGAACAGTTCCTGGCCGAAATACGGCATTTCCTTCTCGGCATGGGCCTTGTTGAAGTCGATCAGCTCCTGAAAGCGCCTTACGGGCGCACCGCTGTCGGCGAGATAGGCCTCCAGGCCCGGGCGAAACTCCGAAAGCAGGACAGTGAATTCGGGTTTATCCCACTTGCCCGCGGTCGGGATCTCCGCGTCCACCACCTCTGCGCCCGCCGCCTTCAACGCGACGACCGCACGCTCGAAGGCGGCGTCTACATCCGGGTGATAGCCCGTGCTCTTTCGCAGCACCCCGATGCGCGCACCGCGCAGGGCATTGGGCTTGAGATGTGCGATGTAATCGACCGCTGCAGGCCGGGAGGCGCCACCATCGGCCGGATCACGTGAATCCGGTGCCGCGAGCACGCCGAGCAGGGCGGCTGCATCGGTGACGTTGCGGGCCATCGGCCCTGCCGTGTCCTGGCTGATCGAGATGGGCACGATGCCCTGCCGGCTCACAAGGCCGACCGTCGGCTTGATGCCGACGATTCCGGCAACCGACGAAGGACAGATGATGCTTCCGTCAGTCTCCGTTCCGATCGCCGCGACGGCGAGATTCGCCGCCACCGCGGTACCGCTGCCGGAACTTGAACCGCAGGGATTGCGGTCCAGCACATAAGGATTGCGCGTCTGCCCGCCAACGCCGCTCCAGCCGGAGATCGAGCGCGTGGAGCGGAAGTTCGCCCATTCGCTGAGGTTGGTCTTGCCCAGGATCACAGCCCCCGCGGCACGCAGGCGTTCGATGAGGAAGGCGTCGCGCGTCGGGTGGTGATCGGCGAGGGCGAGCGATCCGGCAGTGGTCGCCATGGGGGTAGCGTCGATGTTGTCCTTCACCAGCACCGGGATGCCATGCAGCGGGCCACGGACGTGGCCGGCGCGACGTTCGGCGTCGAGCATCCCGGCTTCACGCAGCGCGTTTGGGTTCAGCGCATGCACCGCATTGAGTCGCGGGCCCGCGTCATCGAGCGCGGCAATGCGATCGAGGTAGGCTTGCGTCAATGAGCGGCTCGTCAGGCTGCCTTGCTGCATGCGCATTGCGAGATCCGCGATCGTGGCCTCCTCGAACGCGAATCCACTCGATGGTGGCGTGGCATCGGCAGGCGATGCCTGGACTGCGGTTGTCGGCGCGACGTGCGCAGTCGCGATGGGCGCGGACTGGCATCCGGCAGCGATGGCAGCGATGAAGGAAGAGACGAGCAGAGCAGGGCGCATGGCGGCTCCGGAGGAATGGTCCGGCGCAGCATCCGATGTGCGCGTCAGTGCCGCAAGTGGGAGCGTTTGGACAGGTCGCGCGCGAGTACCCAGACGATCAGCAGGTTGATCATGAGTACCGACAATGCAGTCACCCCGGGGTGGTGCCACAGCGCGTAGATATCGAAGGGGAGATAGATCGCCGCGGCGACGCAGCCGAGCCACGAGGCCCAGGCCCTGTCGCGCCACAGGCCCCAGGCTTCGAACAGGTGCAGGATGCCGTAGGCGGTGGCAAGCGCCGCGGTGGCATGCACCGAACCCGGATTGATCGCACCGGCCAGCCAGGCGAGCGCGCCTTCGGTAGGGCTCAGGTGGAAATACCGGATCAGCCAGTGCACCGCGTTGCGTAGTGGGTCCGGCCCCAGGATCTCCATGCCACTGGCGGCAAGGACGCCGAGCAGGCCCTTGATCCCTTCGACCAGCGCGATCGCCCGTAGGCCCGGATGGGCCCGCGGGTTGCGATCGTAGAGGGGCTGGGGCGCTCCGGCCACGTCTTGCGACTCCCGTTGGCGCGGTCAGCCCGCGCGCGATGCCTTCTTGCGGTCGCTCTCGGTGAGGAACTTCTTGCGCAGGCGGATTTCCTTCGGGGTGACTTCGACGAGCTCGTCGTCCTCGATGAAGTCGAGCGCCTGCTCCAGCGTGTACTTGATCGCTGGCGTCAGCTTGATGTTCTCGTCCTTGCCCGAGGCGCGCATGTTGGTCAGCGGCTTGGTCTTGATGGCATTGACGGTGAGGTCGTTGTCCTTCGAATGGATGCCGACCAGCTGGCCTTCGTAGACCTGGTCGCCTTCGGCCGCGAACAGGCGGCCACGCTCCTCGAGCGGCCCGAGCGAATAGGCGGGCGTCATGCCGGGGGCATTGGCGATCATCACGCCGTTGATGCGCTTGGCGATCGCGCCCTGTTCCTTCGGGCCGTAATGGTCGAAGACGTGGAACAGCAGGCCGGAGCCCTGCGTGAGGGTGCGGAACTCGTTCTGGAAGCCGATCAGGCCACGCGCGGGGATCATGTAGTCGAGGCGCACGCGGCCCTTGCCGTCGGACTCCATGTTCTTCAGCGCGGCCTTGCGGGTGCCGAGCTTTTCCATGACGCCGCCCTGGTGCACTTCCTCGATGTCCACCACCAGCTGCTCGACCGGCTCCATCTGTTGCCCGTCGATCTCCTTGATAATGACTTCCGGGCGCGACACCGCCAGCTCGAAGCCTTCGCGACGCATGTTCTCGATCAGCACGGAAAGGTGCAGCTCGCCACGGCCGGAGACCAGGAACTTGTCCGGATCGGATCCTTCCTCGACCTTCAGCGCGACGTTGTGCAGCGTCTCGCGCTCCAGGCGCTCGCGCAGCTGCCGGCTGGTGAGGAACTTGCCGCCGCTCAGCTCCTTGTGCCCGGCGAACGGCGAGTTGTTGACCTGGAAGGTCATCGAGATGGTGGGCTCGTCGACGGTCAGCGCTTCAAGCGCTTCCGGCGCGTCGAGCGCGCAGACGGTGTCGGAAATACTGAGGTCCGCCACGCCGGAGATGGCGATGATGTCGCCGGCTTCCGCTTCCGGCACTTCCACGCGCTCCAGGCCCATGAAGCCCAGTACCTGCAGCACCTTGCCCTGGCGCTTCTTGCCGTGGCGGTCGACGATGCTGACCGGCATGTTCGTGCGGACCTTGCCGCGCTGGATGCGGCCGACACCGATCAGGCCGACGAAGTTGTTGTAGTCCAGCTGGCTGATGCGCATCTGGAACGGGCCGTCCGGATCGACCTGCGGCGGCGAAACGTGCTGCATGATCGCCTCATACAGCGGGGTCATGTCGCCGCTGCGCGCGGTGTCCTCGAGGCTCGCGTACCCGTGCAGCGCCGAGGCGTAGACGATCGGGAAGTCGAGCTGCTCGTTGGTCGCGCCGAGCTTGTCGAACAGGTCGAACACCTGGTCGATCACCCAGTCCGGACGCGCGCCCGGGCGGTCGATCTTGTTGACCACGACGATCGGCTTGAAGCCCATCGCGAACGCCTTCTGCGTCACGAAGCGCGTCTGCGGCATCGGGCCATCCATCGCGTCGACCAGGATCAGCACCGAGTCGACCATCGACAGCACGCGCTCGACCTCGCCGCCGAAGTCGGCATGGCCCGGGGTGTCGACGATATTGATGCGGTTGCCATTCCAGGTGATGGCGGTGTTCTTGGACAGGATCGTGATGCCACGTTCCTTTTCCTGGTCGTTGCTGTCCATGACGCGCTCGGCGAGCACGGTACGTTCGTTGAACGTGCCGGACTGCTTGAGCAGGCAATCGACGAGGGTGGTCTTGCCATGGTCGACGTGAGCGACGATGGCGATGTTGCGCAGGCG
>SCUY01000228.1 GCA_004322525.1 Lysobacter sp.
GATCATGTCCGGCGGTTCGTGCAATGAAGAGCCGCGGAGTGTACCAGCCACGATCGTCGGAGCCGCCGCTCACGCGCTCTCGCGATGCACCACCACCAGCTGGATCGCATCGCCACCGCGGTAGTCATCGGGCTCGAGACGGAAAGCCACGCGCACGCGGCCAGCGGGCGACTCGCCCGCGGCACCACCGAAGTGGATGGCATTGAGCCGCAGCGGGCCGTATCCGAGCTCCATCTTCAGGTGCTGCTGCCCTATCAGGCGGGTCGACAGGACCTGGAATTCGCCATCGAATTGCGGCTCCGGAAATGCCTGACCCCAGGGGCCGCCGTCGCGTAGAGCTTCAGCGCAATGACGGTTGAATTCATCCGGGGCGAGTTCGCCGTCGGTGAGCAACTCGGACTGCAGCAGTTCCGCATCCAGCTGTTCCCTCGCGCAGGCGAGCAGCCCTTCCCGGAACCGGTCGAGACCGTCGTGTCGCAGGCTGAGTCCTGCCGCCATGGCGTGCCCGCCGAAACGCTCTACGAGCGATGGCGCGCGCGATGCGACCGTAGCCAGTGCGTCGCGCATGTGGAAACCGGGGATTGAACGCGCGGAGCCGCGCAGCATGTCCGACCCGGGGGCCGCCGGCGCGAAAGCGACCACGGGGCGATACAGCCGCTCCTTGATCTTCGACGCGACCAGCCCGACCACGCCCGGATGCCATTCCGGATCGAACAGGCAGATCGCCGCCGGCAATTCACCACCAGGCAATTCGACCCGCGCGAGCGCACGTTCCGCCTCGTCCACCATCTGCTGCTGCACGGCTCGACGCTCGCCGTTGATCTCGTTGAGCAGTTGGGCGATTTCTCGCGCGCGCGTGATGTCGTCGCACAGCAGGCATTCGATGCCGAGCGCCATGTCCTCAAGCCGGCCTGCGGCATTCAGTCGCGGCGCGATCGCGTAGCCGATGTCGCTCGCGGTGATCCGTGCGAGATCACGCTGCGCGCATTCGGCGAGCGCACGAAGCCCGGCGCAGCCCTGCCCCGTGCGAAGCCTGCGCAAGCCTGCGCTCACCAGCGCGCGGTTGTTTGCATCGAGTGGCACCAGGTCCGCGACCGTTCCAACCGCGACAAGGTCCAGCAGTTCCGACAGGTCCGGCATCCCAGCGGTGAAATGCCCTTGCTCGCGCAGGCGCCGACGCAAGGCAAGCAGGACGTAGAAGATGACGCCCACGCCCGCCAGCGCCTTGCTCGGAAACCGGTCCTCGCGCATGTTCGGGTCGACGATTGCATCGGCCGGTGGCAGCGTTTCGCCGGGCAGGTGATGATCGGTGACGAGCACTTTCCATCCGCGCGCCTTGGCCGCTTCCACGCCGGCATGGCAGGCGATGCCGTGGTCCACCGTGACCAGCAGGTCGGGCGACATCGCTGCAAGTTCCTCCACCATGGCCGGCGAAAGCCCATAGCCATGCACGATCCGGTTCGGCACCGCGTAGGAAACCCGCGACGCGCCGAGCAGCCGCAACCCGCGAACGCCGACCGCGCAGGCGGTCGCGCCGTCGCAGTCGAAATCGCCGACCACCACGATGTGCCTACCGTCGCGCATCGCATCGGCCAGCAAGTGCGTGGCGGCGTCCAACCCACCCATCGAGTCCGGCGGGACGAGGTTCGCGAGCCGCGGGCGCGCATGCTCGAGCGACATCGCCCCACGGGCGGCGTACACGCGCGCCAGCACCGGATGCAGGCCGTGCGCCCAGTCGCCAGGCGGGTCGCAGTGGCGTCGCCGGAGTCGTGCCACGGGTCGGGTCATGCGTCGGTCGCCGGAGCCAGGAAGTGCAGTGGGCGCTTCCAGAATCGCACTACCTGCGACCGCGTGACGTCGAACCGCGCGCCATCATGGAACTGCAGCGAGAGCACATCGAGGCGACGGCCTGCGATGTCCGCCAGCGCCGGCTCGATCCAGTCCGTGCACAGCCGGTCGAGCCGTCGTTGATCGCGCAGGTCGATGGCGACGCGATCCTCTGCGCGCGGCCACGCAGCCGGTGGGGTCAGGTGATCGATCCGGGCCAGCCGCGCGAAGGCGGCGACGACCTCATCGTCCGAATAGATGCGATCCACCAGCGCGCTCACGTGGTCGGGCAGCTGTCCACCGCCCCAGAACCAGACCGAATTGACCGGCGGCAGGCCCTGCGCGGCCCGCGATTCATTGAGTGGATGATGATGCAGTGCCACCTGCGCCTCACTCAGCAGCGCGCGCCAGCGGCGGCCGACCGGGCCTTCGGGCAGATGCTCGAAGAAATCCGCACCGAGCGCATCGCCCGGGTCGGTGAACATGGGCAGCGGTGTCCCCGCCGCGAGGCGCAGGTACCAGCGCGATGGGGTCGTCGCCTCGATCGGCATGCCCATGTCGCCGAACAGCGGCCGCAGCGTCTGCAACAGCGCATCGGTCGACTCGCTGTCGAGCACGAGCATCCGGCCGATACCCAGCAGGCGCGCGCCGTTGATGTCGGGTTGCACATAGGCTGGGTCCGCGCGGACCCACGCCGCGCCGACGGCGTCGCCCCGCTCCGCCTGTCGCGTCGCCGCGGCGGCCGGCCAGCCGCGGGGAAGGATGTCGAACAACGGCTCGACGCCGCCCTGTCCGGTCAGGCGATCCGCGCGCCCCAGCCGCTTCGCGATCCCGGGCGGCAACGCCTCGCCGGCGAAGCGCGCGCACTCGGGCAGCACCAGCGTGGCAGTGCGCACCGGATCAGCCGAGGTAGCGCACCGTGACGATCTCGTATTCGCGCGTGCCGCCCGGCGCCTCGATGGTCACTGAATCGCCTTCGTGCTTGCCGATCAATGCGCGCGCCACCGGCGACGAGATCGCGATCAGCCCCTGCTTGATATCCGCCTCGAGGTCACCAACGATCTGGTACGTCCGGGATTCGTCGGTGTCGACATCGGCGACTTCGACGGTCGCGCCGAACACCACCCGGCTGCCCGCATCCAGCGTGGCCACGTCGATGACCTGCGCGTGCGAAAGCTCGGACTCCAGCTGCTTGATGCGGCCCTCGATGAAACCCTGCTGCTCGCGCGCCGCGTGGTACTCGGCGTTTTCCTTGAGATCGCCATGCGCGCGCGCCTCGGCGATCGCGGCGATGACCGCCGGGCGTTGCACCGACTTCAGTTCATCGAGTTCGGCGCGCAGGCGCAGCGCCCCCTTGGCGGTAATCGGAGCTCTCATTCATCTTCCTCTGCGTGGCCCGCAGGCCGCGGCGTTGCGGTTCGTGTCGATGGGATTGTGCCGCCTGCCCGCACCCAGGCGCGATGCAGGTGACAGGCGGAGCGCCTCTTCTCAGGCGTCAATCGTCGCGTGCAGTTCCTGCAGTGACCAGACCGGCCCGGTGCCACGGTACTCGAGCGACTGCAGGAGCGCGCGAGCGCCGGCAATCGTTGTCGAGTACGTCACCCGGTGTTGCAGCGCCTCGCGACGGATCGAGAACGAGTCGGCGATCGCCTGCCTGCCTTCGGTCGTGTTCACGATGTAGACGATCTCGCCATTCTTGATCAGGTCAACGACGTGCGGCCGCCCTTCGATCACCTTGTTGACCGTCTCGCAGTCGACTCCATTGGCCCGCAGGAAGCTGCCCGTGCCGCTGGTGGCGACCAGCTGGTAGCCACCAGCGGCA
>SCUY01000229.1 GCA_004322525.1 Lysobacter sp.
CCGACGACGAATCGGGGAGCACCGGTCGCCCGTTCGGCTTCGTCGCAGGCGGCGCGTGCCAGCCGTGCGCCCGCCTCGTTGAGTTCATGCGCCAGGTGCGACAGGCCGTAGTCGGCGAGCGAGATCGATGTCGAGTTAAACGTGTTGGTCTCGACGAGATCCGCACCGGCGGCGAGATATTCCGCGTGGATGCCGGCGATGAGCGCTGGCCGCGTCAGGCTGAGCAGATCATTGTTGCCGCGTTGGTCGCGCATGCAGCCGCAGACTTCGCCATGCGCGTGATCGGCTGGCGCGGCGGGGTCGTAACCACCGGCGAAGCGGACGCCCCGAAAGTCCTGCTCGTCGAGCGCATGCTGCTGGATCATCGTACCCATCGCGCCATCGAGGATGAGAATGCGCTGCGCAAACAGCGACTCGAGGGCGGCCGCGCGCTCGGGGTGGGCCCAGGGAAGGCGGTTCATGCCGGTTTTGTTCCGGTCACACGGTCGCTGCGATGCCCGGGCTGCCGCGCTATCACGGCGATCACTTCGAAATGCGGAGGCCGCCGTTCGCGGGTGACGTTGCCGCTGCTCAGTACTTCCAGGCCTGCGGCGGCGGTGAAGCGCTGCAGTTCCTTTTCTGAGAAACCCATATTCACGTGCCCGTAGGCCTCGACGACCGAGCGATGCCCATGCCGGGCGAGGCTCGTCAGCAATAGCCGCCCTCCGGGCTTCAGCACGCGCGCAGCTTCCGACACGGCCGTGGCGGGCTGTTCGGAATAGGTCAATGCATGCATCAGCACCACGAGATCGAACTGGGCCTTGTCGAAGGGCAGGGCATGCATGTCGCCCTCGTGTACCTCGACGTTGCGTAACCGGCGCAGCCGTTCGCTCGCGGCGATCACGACCTTGCTGCTCGCGTCCAGGCAGGCATAGCGGCGGGCATGGGGAGCGATGAGTTCGGCCAGAACACCGTCACCCGATGCGATGTCGAGTACGTCGCCGGTTTCCATGAGTGGCAGCGCCGAGCGCGCGAGTGCCTCCCATGTGCGGCCCGGCGAATAGTGCCGCTCCATGTCCCCGGCGACGGTGTCCGCCCAGTTCTGTTCGGCCGCGCGGCTGGCAAGCACATCCCCGATGCGCTGTGCATCCTGCCTCAGCAACGGGTCATCGCTGCCGTTACGCAGCATGCTCCACAGCGCCGACTGCGCGGAGTCGAGCGTTTCCTCGTCGAAACGGTAGTAGGCCGAAACGCCTGCGCGGCGGTCACGTACCAGGCCAACTTCCTTCAGCCGCGCCAGATGGGTCGAGACGCGTGGCTGCGCCAGCCGCGTGATCGCGGAGAGCTCGGCCACGGTCAACTCCTCGCGTTCAAGGAGTGCCAGCAGGCGCACACGCGTCGCGTCGGCAAATACTTTCAACTGGGCCGACCAGCCTTCCAGATCCATTGTTGTTCATCAACGTATCGCGATAGAGCGATAAGTGTCCTTCGCCGGGCTTTGGCGGTCAAGCGCGACACGGTCGCGCGACAGCCGACATGGGCAAGCCGGTACAATCCGCGGGCTTTTCCGCCCCCGCCAACCGAGGTGTCCACGTGGATTTCCGCTTCACCGAAGAGCAGTTGATGATCCAGGACGTGGCGCGCCGCATCGCGCAGGAAAAGATCGCGCCGAGCGCCGAGCACTTCGACCGCACGGGCGATTTCCCGCTGGACAACATCCGCACGCTGGGCGAGAACGGCCTGATGGGCATCGAGGTACCGGCCGAATACGGTGGCGCGGGCATGGACCCGATCAGCTATGTGCTCGCGATGGTGGAGATCGCAGCGGCCGATGCGGCGCATTCGACCATCATGTCGGTCAACAATTCGCTGTTCTGCAACGGCATCCTGAAATACGGCACCGAGGCGCAGAAGCAGCTTTATGTCCGTGACATCGCCGAAGGCCGCGAGATCGGCGCCTTCGCGCTGACCGAACCGCAGTCGGGCTCCGACGCCACCGCGATGCGCTGCAAGGCGACGAAGCAGGCCGACGGCACGTACATCGTCAATGGCAAGAAGAGCTGGATCACGTCCGGCCCGGTCGCGAAGTACATCGTGCTGTTCGCGATGACCGACCCCGACAAGGGCGCGCGCGGCATCACCGCGTTCATGGTCGACACCACACGCGAAGGCTTCAGTCGCGGCAAGACCGAGCCCAAGCTCGGCATCCGCGCATCGGCGACCTGCGAGATCGAGTTCAACGATTACGTCGTCCAGGCTGACGAGGTGCTTGGCCAGGAGGGCGAAGGCTTCAAGATCGCGATGAGCGTGCTCGACGCCGGCCGCATCGGCATTGCCAGCCAGGCGATCGGCATCGCCCGCGCCGCGTACGAGGCGACGCTCGCTTACGTCAAGGAACGCAAGGCTTTTGGCGTGGCCATCGGGACGTTCCAGATGACCCAGGCGAAGATCGCCGACATGAAGTGCAAGCTCGATGCATCGTTGTTGCTGACGCTGCGTGCGGCATGGCAGAAGTCGGAATTCGACAAGGGCGGCGCGCGCTTTTCCACTGAAGCGGCGGTCGCGAAGCTCACCGCATCGGAAGCGGCGATGTGGATCAGCCACCAGGCGCTGCAGATCCACGGCGGCATGGGCTATTCGAAGGAAATGCCGATCGAGCGCTATTTCCGCGACGCGAAGATCACCGAGATCTACGAGGGCACGAGCGAAATCCAGCGCCTCGTGATCGCGCGCAACGAGACGGGCCTGCGCTGAGCCCGCGATGAAGCACCCACCAGCGATGCGGCGCCAGCGAGCGGGTATGACCCGTGCTCTGCCGCCTGTCGCCCGTGTTTCCTTTCCACGATCCGAATGACGGCCCCCGGGACGGCGGGCCGGAGCAGGGAGTGACGAGCATCATGACGAGTAAACGAACCCCCACGCACCGCGGTGCTTCCGAGGCTGGGGTCGACACCAGCGGCATCGACCAGATCGTGCGCGCCACTATCGCGCAACTGCCAAAGCCGCAGCAGGCGCTCGGTGAAGCCTTCGCCCGCGCGTTCTTCAAGCGCATGTCGGGTGATGAATTTCCGCAGCATCCGCCCGAAGCCTGGGCC
>SCUY01000230.1 GCA_004322525.1 Lysobacter sp.
CCTGCAGTCGGCCGCAAAAGCCGCTGGCCTGCCATGGGACACCGGCAAGGCCTTCGACCATTCGGCGCCACTCAGCGCGCTGTTGCCGGCAGCGCTTGTCGACCCTCTCGGCTCACGGTCGATCCGACTCGACGTGAACGGCCAGACCCGGCAACTCGGCCATCTGCGTGACCTCATCTGGGACGTCGGCGAGATCCTGCACGAATTGTCGAAACTGTTCGCATTGAAGGCGGGCGACCTCATCTTCATGGGCACGCCTGCCGGTGTCGCGCCCCTGGTTCCGGGCGACACGTTCGTCGCCACGCTCGACGACATCCTCGAACTGCGCGGGCGCATCCTCCCCGCGGCATAACGCGTTGCAGCGGCATGACCGATATCACGCGGCGCTCCGCTGGCCGCATTGCTAAGCTGCGGACTTTCCCGGATCAAGGTCGGTGGCGCATGCGGCAGATGGCGGCGGCGGTATTCCTCGGGCTCGCCTCGCTCACGGCCGCTGCGGATGCGGCGCCACGCCCGGCACGCATCCCGGATGCCGCGCTGGTGCAAGCCACCCGCCTGCGCGAGCAGGCACTGGCCAGTGATCTGGCCTATCGCATCACCGAGTCGCTGACGACCGAAGTCGGTGCGCGTCTTGCCGGCAGCGAAGCCGATGCGCGCGCCGTCGCCTGGGCGGAGGCCCGGTTCCGGGCGCTCGGCTACGACCGCGTCTGGAAAGAGCCGGTCACCTTTCCGGTATGGGAACGCCGTAGCGAACGGGCCCGGGTTCTGGGTGCGAACGCGCAGGCGCTGGCAGTGACCGCGCTGGGAGGCAGCCCCGGCGGCACAGTCGAAGGCGAGGTGGTGCGTTTCGCCGATCTCGCGGCGCTCGAGGCCGCACCGGCCGGCTCCCTGACCGGCAAGATCGCCTTCGTCGACTTCGCGATGGAACGCGCGCGCGACGGGCATGGCTATTCGACCGGCTCGCGCATCCGTGGCCGCGGGCCCACCACCGCCGCGACCAAAGGTGCGATCGGCTACCTGATGCGCTCGGCGGGAACCGACTCCCATCGCATGCCGCATACCGGCATCACCCGCTTCGATGCCGGTGTCACGCCGATCCCCTCGGCCGCATTGGCCGCGCCCGACGCGATGCAGCTGGCGCGGCTGGTCGCGCTGGGCCCGCAACGGGTTCACGTCACGCTCGACTGCGGCTGGAACGGCGAGGCGACCTCGTACAACGTGATCGGCGAGATCCGTGGCAGCAGGCGTCCGGACGAGATCGTGCTGATCGGCGGGCATCTGGACTCCTGGGACCTGGGCACCGGCGCGATCGACGATGCCGCGGGTATCGGCATCACGATGGCGGCAGGCGCGATGATCGGCCGCCTGCCCAGAGCACCAGCACGCACAATCCGGGTGGTCGCCTTCGCCAACGAGGAGCGCGGCCTGTATGGCGGCAAGGCCTATGCCGCAGCACATGCCGTGGACATCGCCAAGCACATTGTCGGCGCCGAGAGCGATTTCGGTGCCGGCCGCGTCTATACGTATCGCAGTTCAGCCCCGGCCGCGGCACAAGCGGCGGATGCACGCATCCTCGAGGCGCTGGCGCCGCTGGGCATCCAGGCTGGCCCGGCCGGTGGCGAGGGCGCCGGCCCCGACATCGGCCCCATCGCCGCGCAGGGCATGGCCTGGGCACAGCTCGCGCAGGACGGCACCGACTACTTCGACCTGCACCACACGGCGGACGACACCTTCGACAAGATCGACCCCCAGGCCATCGCGCAGAACGCCGCGGCCTACACCGTCTTCGCCTACCTGGTGGCGTCGATGGAAGGCGACTTCGGCAGCACCCCGAAACCTCCGCCGGCAACGGCCGCCCCGTAGGCCGCGGTGATGGAGCAACGCTACGACGAATACGGCAGCGTCCCCGTCGACCCGGTGACAGGGCTGTATCGTCTGGGCGCGAACGGGCCGAGCCTGGCGACGGCGATCGCGGCCGCCGCTGCCACGCGGCGCAAGGTCGCCTTGCTGCATATCGACATCGACATGTTCGGCTCGGTCAACAGCAACATGGGCGAGGCGGTGGGCGATCAGGTTCTCGCGGCGGTCGCGCAGCGCATTCGCAATGCGATGCCGGCCGATGGCTGGCTGTGGCGACGCGGCACCGACGAATTCATCGCCGGTATCGGCTATCGCGACGGGGAGCCCGACGGCGAGGTGCTGGCCGAGCGGCTGCGCGATGCCTTCGAGGTGCCACTCTCGATCCCTCCATATAGCCTGCCGATCACCCTTTCCATCGGCATCGCGGTGTTTCCCGACCATGCGCAGAATGCCGCCGCGCTGCTCGCATCGGCCGAACATGCGCTGCGGCAGGCGAAGCAGACCGGGCTCGACAACGTCGGCCTGTACACCGGGCGGCCCGAGCGCGGCCCGATCAACGATGGCTTCGCGCAGCGCTTTGCTGATGCCTTTGACCGCGATGAATTCCGGCTCTACTACCAGCCGCTGGTCAACGGTCACGACGGCAGCCTTGCGGGGTTCAGTGCCCTGCTGCGCTGGAATTCCGAAGCCAGCGGCCTGCTGCGGCCCAACCGCTTTCTGGATATCGTCGAGCGCGTCGGCCTGTCCGCGCGGCTGGGTTCATGGGTCGTGGAAGCGGCAGCCCGGCAACTCGCCCAATGGCGGGAACAGGGGTTGGACTACCTCAGCATGTCGCTGCACCTGCCCACCACGCTGCTGTCGCAACCAGACTGCTGCGACCAGGTCGGCGAACTGCTGCACCGCTTCGGCCTGCCGGGCAATGTGCTGGAATTCGAAGTGCCCGAAAACGCGCTGTCGCTCGATGCACGCCACACCTACGAGACGCTGGTCGGGCTGCGCGGCCTCGGGGCGACGCTCACCGTGCAGGACTTCGGCCTGGGTGGCCTGAGCTTCGCCGCGCTCGCGCAATATCCGCTCGACCGGTTGAAGATCGACCGCAGCTTCATCCGCAATGTCAGCAGCGATACGCGCTCGGCGGCGATCGTGCGCGGGATCATCGCGATGGGCCACCGGCTGGGCATGAAGGTCACCGCCAAGGGCGTGGAGAGCGAGGCGGAGCTCGGCTTCCTGCGCCGCAACCATTGCGATTTCTTCCAGGGTTACATCTTCAGCGCGCCACTGCCGGCCGACCAGTTGGGCGAGCTGATCCGCAAACGCTTCCTGCTGCCGCAGGCATTCGCCCAGACACGGCCGGAGCGCACCCTGCTGCTGCTGGATGACGAAGAGAACGTACTGCGCTCACTCGTGCGCCTGTTCCGCCGCGACGGCTACCACGTGCTCACCGCCAACAGCGTGCGCGAGGCCTTCGACCTGCTGGCCAGCAACAGCGTGCAGGTCATCGTTTCCGACCAGCGCATGCCCGACATGAGCGGAACCGAGTTCCTCGGCCGCGTGCGTGATCTCTACCCCGATACCGTCCGCATGGTGCTGTCTGGCTATACGGACCTCGCCACGATCACCGAGGCGATCAACCATGGTGCGATATACCGCTTCCTGACCAAGCCCTGGAACGACGACGAACTGCGCGAACACATCCAGGCCGCATTCCGCGCACATGAACGACGCGCTGCAGGTGATGAAGCGGGCTTCTGACCCGCCACGACATCATCCGCGCCGCGACGGCGCTTCGCCTCTCAGCCGTTTCTGTCGCAGGTTCTTGTCGACCACGGCGAACAGGATCAGGCCATAGGCCAGCAACCGCGCGACGAAATAGAACAGGGTGTCTTCGTCCTGCGCGCCCCCATAGGCGAACAACGCACGGTTGACGGCCTCCATCGCGAAGGCCGCCGCGAAGAACAGGAACAGGCGATCGCCGCTGGTGCGCCAGAAACGCAGGAACAGGAGCGCCACCACCAGCGAACCCATCGAGATCATGCCGAGCAAAAAGAACTGCATGCCTATCGCTCCTCGAAGACCAGGCCGAACAGCAGCACACTGACGGCGAGCAGCCCCAGCCCGTGGCGAACAGGCCACAACGGCACCCCCGGCAGCACGTAGTAATCAAACACCACCACCACGTTCGCCAGCGTAAGCAGCGCGAAACACACGCCGCTCCACAGCAGCATCCGCGAGCCGGAACGTCGCCAGCCCAGCAGCAGCAGGCTGGCACAGGCCAGCGCGGTCAGGGCACACAGCACATAGACGACGAAAGCCATTCAGGGCTCCTTGCGGATGACGAACGCATCGGCGAACCGGTGCGCCTTGTGGTCGGTGCTGGAGTGGATGAGCCGCGACACCTCGACGAGGTGGCTCGCGTAGACGGCCGAGAGGTCATCGACAGCCGCTGTCGTCGCCGCGTCCTCCGGCGCGTACGCGGCGCGTGCATCGGCCAGGCGGGCAAGGCCGCGGCGCTCGAGATCCTGCACCACGCGGCGGACATCAGCCTCGGAGACGTACAGCCGCGCAGCCAGCTCAGGCAGATCCCAGCCGGGCTCGCGGGAGCGCAGCAGCAACAGGGCCTCGAGTGCGGGAATCGAACTGATCCTGGCGACGATGAAACGACGCAGATCAGGCGACAACGACTTGTCCGTCATGCCGGCATGGTGTCCGGAAAGCACCTGTCCGTGCAAGGCGCGTTGCACGGCACACAGCCGGGCAGACGCTGCCGGACGGGCCATCACGACGCCCCTACGCCGTGGCAGCGGGCTGTCGCAGCGGCAATACGATGCGGAACGTCGTACCTGTGCCCACCCGGCTGCTGACGTCGATACGGCCGTGGTGCTTCTCGATGATGCGGTAGGAAATCGCCAGGCCGAGCCCGGTGCCGCGGCCGATCGGCTTGGTCGTGAAGAACGGGTCGAAAATGCGCCCCAGGCTTTCCTCCGCGATACCGCAGCCGCTGTCACCGATGCTGATCCAGGCTTCGGCGTCCTCGGCACCGCAGGCGAGCGTGATCACGCCGCGCTCCGCGATCGCCTGCCCGGCATTGATCAGCAGGTTCATGAAGACCTGGTTGATCTCGCTCGGATGGCATTCCACGGGGGGCATCTCGCCGTAGTGCTTCTCCAGCTTCACCTTGTACTTGAGGTCGTTCCAGACGATGTTGAGCGTGGATTCGAGACCCTTGACCAGGTCGGACGGGCGCATCGCTTCGTTGCGGCCGACGTGCGAGAACTCCTTGAGATCCTGCACGATGCGGGTGACGCGTTCGATGCCCTCGCGCGATTCGTCGAGCAGTTGCGGCAGGTCACCGAGGATGAAGTCGATATCCAGCCGCTGTCGCTGTGCCTGCACGGTGTCGCGCTGCGACATGGGGTCGGGCGCGGCGAGCGCGGTCGAATAGGCATCGATCATTCCGAACAGCGCCGACACATATTCCCGCAACGTGCCGAGGTTGGAATGCACGTAGCCGATCGGGTTGTTGATCTCGTGCGCCACACCCGCGGCGAGCTGGCCGATCGAGGCCATCTTCTCGGATTGCAGCAGTTGCTCCTGCGCGCCGGACAGGCGGCGGTAGGTGCGCTCGAGTTCGTCATGGCGCTGCTGCAGCTCAAGTTCGCGCGCCGAGCGCGCGGAGACGTCGGTAAACGTGACGAAGCGGCGGCCCGCGTTCTCATCGGCGCCGCAGAAGACGCCCACTTCCAGAATCAGTGCATCGCCAACACGCACTTCACCCAGCCATTGGCCTTTTTGACAGGCCTGTGCCCATGCCTCGTCGGGAACGAGGCCGAGCAGGTGCTGCGGTGTGGATTGCGGGCCGGGCGCGATCAGCCCGGCCAGATGGCGCGCGGCGGGGTTGGCATGGCCCAGCGTGCCGTCCGGCCCGAGCAGCAGCACACCCATCGGCGCGGCTTCGACGGCCCAGAGCATCTGTGTATCCCAGTAGCCGTTCGGATCGGTGTGCGTCATCCCACGCCAAAGTACCGCGACTGCGGGCGAACACCCGCCTGACCGCCGGCATCGTACACGCCGGCGCTCTCGACACGGCCCAGATGGCGCAGCGCCCAGCCCACCTCGCGGCGTCGGCGCGCGAGCAACACGCTGTTGGCGCGATTTAGTTCGCCCAGCGCCGTCACGCGCCCGGCATCGGCCTGCCCGGGCAACAGCGTCTCCGCGCAGCGCAGCGCCACCAGCTTCGCCTGGGTGGACTGCAGCAGCGCTTCGACATCGTTGTCCAGCAGGGCACGACGTTCCTCCTGCAGGGCCTGCTCGAGCGCGTCGAGAGCCCCGCCGGCCAAGGCCGGCAGCGGACCCGGGGCGATGACGTGCAGGGCGTTCATCCGAGCAGCTGCCGCTCCAGCGCGAGCAGGCGCATCGCGATCTCCTGCGGGTTCACCTGGTAGGTGCCATCGCCGATGGACGCGCGGAGCGCGGCGACCTTGGCGGCATCGAAGCTCGCCGGCATACCGACCTGCTGGTCGATCGCCTGCGCAAGGCCCGTCGCCTCACCGGTGAGGCGGACACTGTCCGCCGCGGGCGCGGCGTCCACGGGCCGGGAACGGTCTCCACCCGCGCGGGCCACGCCGGCGGCCTGGGCGGAATCCACGGTCCGGGCCGGCTGCGGGCTCAGGCCATCGATCTTGGTGGTCATCGCGAACTCCAGTTGAGCGGTCAGGGCCAGTAACGGCGCCCCTTCGGGGAACTTGAGGCCGGGGCCGCACTTTTTTTCGGATGCCCTGCCCGGCCTACTGGATGACCTCGACAATGCCCTCTGCGACCAGCCGCCCACGGATGATCCGTTTCGACTGTGCGTTCTCCACGGCGACGACCGCCCCGCCCGTCGCGCCGCCGAGCGCGCGGCCGCCCATGCGTACCTCGATCCCGCCGGCACGCGAAACGATCACCACCGGATCGCCACGTCGCAGCGCACCCGCTCCGTCGGCCAGATCCCCCGCCAGAACCACCGCGCCTGCCGGCAATGCCCGCCGCGGCACATGCCCGGCCACCTGCGCCGGATCCGTGAAACCGGCCACCGCCCCGCCGCCGAGATCGCGCCGCTGCACGGTCAGTTGGGCCGCGCCGATCGGCACCCCCGCCTGTGCCGGGCCGAGCAGCACGACGACATCCGCCTCCCGGCGCACGCGTGCCGGCACCGTCAGGCGCCAGCCCGGCGTATCCGGACAACGCACCTCGGCCATCCGCGGGCCGGTGGCGACCGCCGACAAGGGCTGGCCGCACAGTGGCATGCGCAGTGCCGGATCGACGCTGGCCTCGACCTGCGCCCCAGCGCTGCCCAGCGCGCCCTGCGCCGCACGCGCGATGTCGGCCACGGGCGTGAAGCCGCCTGCGACCGCAGCGCCCACCAGCAGCGGGGCGATCGCAGCGAGACGATGCGGAAGTCGAAAGGCGGCTGGTCGGTTCATGCCGCACCTCCAGCAATCCCCGTACCACGCCGGCTCTCAAGGTTGGCGGCGCAGCGCCGACAACCCGGGCATGAGCCGTGACCTTCTTGACCGCATCGACCAGCGCACCCGCCTGGCCGGACACAACCGGCTGGCCCTGCTGCTGTTCCGGCTGGGGTCGCGTCAGCTTTTTGGCGTGAACGTGTTCAAGGTGCAGGAGGTGATTCCGCGCCCACCACTGTTCACCCTGCCGCAGCTGCCGCCCGCCTTCGCCGGCGCCGCCGACGTGCGTGGACGCACCGTACCGGTGCTGGACCTCGCCCGTGCGGTGGGCCAGGCCGGAACCCCGGCTGATCCCGAACCGCCCTACCTGGTGGTCACCGAGTTCAACCGCGCGGTGCAGGGCTTCCTCGTTTCCGGGGTCGAACGGATCGTCAACGTGGCGGTGGAGGACATCCACCCCCCACCGGACCTGGGCGGCGAATGCCATTACCTCACCGGCATCACCCGCCACCATGGCGAGCTGATCCAGTTGCTCGACGTGGAGAGCGTGATCGCCGAATCCGCGCCGCGGCCGCTGGAGAGCGCCGGCATGCAGCCGTTGTCGCTCAGTGGGGACGTACCACGGGAGGTGCTGGTGGTGGACGATTCGCGCGTCGCGCGCAACCAGATCCGCCAGCTGCTCGAACAGCTCGGCCTGGGAGCGACGCTCCTGTCGGACGGCCGCCAAGCGCTGGAGCACCTCACGCAGCTCGCCGACAGTGGCCAGCCGCCCGAGCGCCGCTATGCCATGGTGATCTCGGATATCGAGATGCCGGCGATGGACGGCTATACGCTCACGACGGAAATCCGTCGCTCGCCGGCCCTGCGCGGGCTGCATGTGCTGCTGCATACGTCGCTGTCGGGCGTGTTCAACCATGCGATGGTCGAGCGCGTGGGCGCTGACGACTTCGTGCCGAAGTACTCCGGGCGTGAGCTGGCGAGCCGGATCGAGGCGCGGCTGGCCGCGTTGCAGAGGCCGCGGGCGGCCTAGTCCTGCCGGCCATGGCCGGGCACGCATTCGCGGCCTCCGGCCGCCGTGGCACGCCGCTTGCCTGATCCGTTCCGAACGCACGGCCCGCGGAGGGCACATGGCTTCGGAATCGTTCCTGGGTATCCACGGCACCGCCCTCGCCCTGCGCGAGCAGCGGCTGCAGCTGCTGTCGGCCAACATCGCCAATGCCGATACGCCGGGCTTCCGCGCCCAGGACATCGATTTCGCGCAGGCCCTCAATGCCGCGCTCGCGCCCGCCGCCTCGGCCAGTGGTGATGCGATCAATGCAGCGGTGGACGGCGCGCGTTTCGACGCCCCCTCCTCCCAGCCCAGCCTCGACGGCAACACCGTCGACGGCGAACGCGCCAAGGCCGCATTCGCACAGGCATCGCTCGAATACCGTGCCTCGCTCAACTTCGTCGAATCGAAGGTGCGCACGATGCTCACCGCGATCACCGGCCAGTGAGGACGAACGCATGAGCAACCTGCCCATCTTCGACGTGGCCGGCAGCGCGATGACCGCGCAGTCGGTGCGCCTTTCCACCGTCGCCAGCAACATGGCCAATGCGGATTCGGTGTCCGGCAAGCCCGAGGACACCTTCCGCGCGCGCATGCCTGTCTTCGAGGCGACGCCGGTCGAGGGAAATCCCGCGCTGGCGGGCGTCAGGGTGCAGACCGTCACCGAGAGCACCGCGGCGCCGGTCAAGCGCTACGAACCCGGCAATCCGCTCGCGGACAACAAGGGCTATGTCTATGCGCCGGATATCGATCCGGTGGCACAGATGGTGGACATGATCTCCGCCTCCCGCAGTTACCAGGCGAACGTGGAGGTCTTCAACACCGCGAAGGAACTCGCACTGGCCACGCTCAACCTCGGCCGCTGAGGCCTATCACCGGACGTTTCGCCATGAATCAAGTCAATCCTGCAGGCACGGCAAGCCCCTTTTCGCAGTACGGGCTCGCGGTGGACCAGACGCCCCGCAAGAAGCAGCTGGGACAGGCGGATTTCCTGCGGCTGATGACCGAACAGCTGAAGAACCAGGACCCGCTCAAGCCACTCGAAGGCACGCAGATGCTGGGCCAGCTCGCGCAGTTCTCCACCGTGCAGGGCATCGAGAACATGCAGGCCGCGCTCGGCGCCGTCGCCAGCGTGATGGAGTCCGACCAGACGCTGCGCGCAGCCACGCTGGTGGGGCGCGAAGCATTGATCGAAGCCGATACCGTGCAGCTCGCCGCCGGTGCAGGCGTCAATGGCGAAGTCATCGCCACCACCTCGGGCGCGATCCAGGTGGAGATCGTCGACGCCAGCGGGCAGGTGGTGCGGCGCATGCCGCTCGATGCCTCCGGCGCAGGCCCCGTGGCCTATCGCTGGGACGGCACCACCGATGCCGGCACCACTGCCCCGGCCGGCGCCTATACGGTGCGCGCCGTTGCCGGTTCCGGCGCGGATGCCCGCGCGCTCGCCGTGCGCGTGGCGGCACGCATCGACAGCGTCTCGATCGAACCCAATGGCCTGATGCTCAACCTCGCGGGCATCGGACAGCAACCCCTCTCGGCCGTGCGACGCATCGGCTGATCCGCACGCAACGTCGCACACTTTTCCAGGAGCCAGCACATGAGTTTCCGCATCTCGCTCAGCGGCATGAACGCGGCCTCGGCCGACCTCAACGTCACCTCGAACAACATCGCCAACTCGAATACGACCGGCTTCAAGCAGTCGCGCGCGGAGTTCGCCGATGTCTATCCGACATCCGCCTACGGGCTCTCGCGCAACACCATCGGCGCCGGTGTGCGCCTGCAGCAGGTCGCGCAGCAGTTCACCCAGGGCACCGTGGAAGGCACCGGCAAGGCGCTCGACCTGGCCATCAACGGCAAGGGGTTCTTCACCCTGTCCGCCGGTGGCGGCCTGGTCTATTCGCGCGCGGGCAATTTCGGCACCAACAAGGATGGCTATGTGGTGAACCCGGCGGGCCAGCGCCTGCAGGTCTACCTGCCCAGCGCCGGCGGCACCGGCTTCGACACCGGCCGCGTCAGCGACCTGCAGCTGGCGGTCGGCGATGCCGCACCCGCCGCGACCACGCGGGCGACGGTCAACACCAACCTTCCAGCCAATGCCAGCGCCCCGACGGTGACGCCGTTCGCCCCGACCGACCCGCGTTCGTACAACTACACGACGTCGATGACGGTGTATGACTCGCTCGGCGCATCGCACAGCCAGTCCCTGTATTACGTCAAGACCGCGACACCGAACGAATGGCAGGTGAGCAGCTTCATCGATGGCACCGCGGTCGGGCCTGCGACCACGCTGCAGTATTCGAACACCGGCACGCTCACGGCACCGGCAAGTGGCCAGATCGTCCTGCCCGCCTACACCCCCACCACCGGCGCGGCGCCGATGGCCATCACCCTCGACGTGTCGAAGTCGACGCAGTTCGGCAGCAGTTTCAGCGTCGCCGAGCTGACCCAGGACGGGCACAGCACGGGGCGCCTGACCGGCATCGAGGTCTCGCCCGAAGGCGTGGTGCAGGCGCGTTACACGAACGGGGTCTCGACGCCGCTGGGCCAGGTGGTGCTGACCAACTTCGCCAATCCGCAGGGGCTGCAGCCGACCGGCGACAACAGCTTCGCCGAGACGGCGGAGTCCGGCCAGCCGCGTCGCGGCTTCGGCGGTTCATCGGAATTCGGCAGCGTGCAGGGCGGTGCGCTGGAAGCATCCAACGTCGACCTCACCGAGCAGCTGGTCAACATGATCACCGCGCAGCGCAACTTCCAGGCGAACGCGCAGATGATCTCCACCCAGGACCAGATCACGCAGACGGTTATCAACATCCGTTGACGGGCGCAGGCGGGAACGGAACGGCCGCCCCGGGGCGGCCGTTTCCATTGGGGTCCAGGAGGTGGTGCGGGAGCCGGCGCATCACGCGCATCACTGTCGCCATGCATGGCTTACCCCGTGTGGAACACGTCTTGCTTCAGCTGCGCCAGGCGGCCCCCGTGGCCGGAACCGGCGGCAGCCCATGATCGACAAAGCCCTCTATATCGCGATGACCGGCGCCAGCGCCTCGCTGCGCGCGCAGGCGAGCGTGGCGCAGAACCTCGCGAACGCGAACACGGTCGGTTTCCAGCAGACCCTCACCTCCACCACCGCGGTGCCGGTCACCGGCCAGGGGCTCTCCTCGCGCGTCGCCGCCACGCCGCGTTCTCTCGGGGTCAGCAGTGCGGCGGGGCAGATGGTCAATACCGGCGGCGGCCTCGACATCGCGCTGCATCAGGATCGCTGGCTCGCGGTACAGGCGCCGGATGGTTCGACCGCCTACACCCGCGCGGGCGATCTGAAGATGACCGCCAATGGCGTGCTCACCACGCAGGGCGGCCTGCCGGTGCTCGATGTCGGCGGTGCGCCGCTGTCGGTGCCGCCGCATCAGAGCCTCACCATTGCCGGCGACGGCACGCTCTCCATCGTCCCCCAGGGCCAGGGGCCCAATACGATCACCGAGGCCGGGCGCCTGAAGGTGGTCACCGCCACCAACCGGGAACTGGTGCGTGGCGAAGACGGCCTGATGCGCGCTGCGCCAGGCGCCAGCGAACCACCACCCGCGGCCGGCATCTCGCTGGTCTCCGGCGCGGTGGAGGCCAGCAACGTCGACGCCACCTCGATGCTGGTCTCGATGATCCAGCTATCGCGCCAGTTCGAGATGCAGGTACGGGTCTTGCAGAACGGTGACGAGAACGCGCGCAGCGGCAATTCGCTGCTCTCGTCGCGCTGACCCCATCGCTTGATGCTTACGAGGACATGACATGACCCAGGCTCTGTGGATCGCCAAGACCGGCCTCGATGCGCAGCAGACGCGCATGTCGGTGATTTCCAACAACCTCGCCAACGTGAATACCGCGGGCTTCAAGCGCGACCGCGCGAGCTTCGAGGATCTGCTCTACCAGACCGTGCGCCAGCCCGGCGGCTCCACGTCCGAACAGACGCAGCTGCCGACCGGCCTGCAGATCGGCACCGGTGTGCGCGTCGCGGCCACGGCCAAGAATTTCGCGCAGGGCAACCTTTCGCAGACCGGCAATGCACTCGATGTCGCCGTCAACGGGCG
>SCUY01000231.1 GCA_004322525.1 Lysobacter sp.
GCATCAGCACCGACTTGCCGGTGCTGATGCGTTCCATTCTGGGCCTGCATACACCGGACGAGGGCGAAATCGAGGTGCTCGGCGTCGATGCGCGCGCCGGTGATCCGCAGGCGCGGCGCCACATCGAGCGCAATACCGGCGTGCTGTTCCAGGATGGTGCATTGTTCTCGTCGCTCACGGTGGGCGAGAACGTGCAGGTGCCGCTCAAGGAATACCACCGGGATCTGCCCGATTCGCTGCGCTACGAACTCGCCTTGCTCAAGGTGAAGCTCGCGGGTCTACCGGCTGACGCGATCGACAAACTGCCTTCACAGCTCTCCGGTGGCATGCGCAAGCGTGCGGGCCTTGCGCGTGCTCTGGCACTCGACCCGCCGCTGCTGTTCCTCGACGAGCCCACCGCGGGGCTCGACCCCATCAGCGCCGCCGCCTTCGACACCCTCATACGCACCCTGCAGCAGGCGCTCGGGCTGACGGTCTTCCTCATCACACATGATCTGGACACCCTTTACGCTATCTGCGACCGGGTGGCAGTGCTCGCCGATCGCAAGATCGTGGCCTGCGCACCGATCAAGGATATCGAAGCCCTGGACCACCCGTGGGTGCAGGAATATTTCCATGGCCCCCGCGCACGCGCCGCGCAGGTGGCCCGCGAATCGCACGGGAACCGCTGAACATGGAAACCAAGGCCAACTACGTCCTGATCGGTGCCTTCACCCTGCTGGCGACCCTCGCCCTGCTGGGCTTCGCGCTATGGGCCGCGAAGTATTCGTCCGAGAAGGACTGGCAGCAGTACAGGGTCGTCTTCAACGAGCCTGTCACCGGCCTCTCCGAAGGCAGTTCGGTGCAGTACAACGGCATCCAGGTCGGCACCGTCGAGGCGCTGCGGCTGGCGCCGGAGGATCCGCGCCGCGTGCTGGCCACGTTGCGTATCCAGTCCAGTGTGCCGGTGAAGACCGATACGCGCGCGAAGATGTCGCAAAGCGGCATCACCGGCCCGCCGTTTATCCAGCTCACCGGCGGAAGCCCGAACGCCCCGCGCCTGACCAGCGTCGACCACCGTGATGTGCCCGTCATCAAAACGGAGGCCTCCGCACTGCAGAACATCGCCGACACTGCGAACCGGCTCGTCGCACGGCTCGACGAGGTGCTGAGCGAGAAGAACATCCAGCACGTCGCGAACACCCTGTCGAACATCGATTCGCTCACCGGTTCGCTCGCCTCGCAGCGCGAGGACATGCGGAAGATGATCGCCAGCGCGCGTTCGTCCAGCGAGGAGCTGCATGCCACGCTGGTGGATGCACGCGAGGTGGTGGGCGACGTCGATCGCGATTTCGCAGACAAGCTGCCTGCGCTGGTGGCAAAGCTGGACAGCACGCTCACCCAGCTCGAATCCGCCGCCAATGGCGCCAATGGCATCGTCAACGAGAACCGTGCCGCGATCAGCAGCTTCACCCACGATGGCCTCACCCAGGTGGGGCCGACGCTGACAGAACTGCGTGCGCTCACGCGTGACCTGCGCCAGATCAGCGACCGTCTCGAAGGCGGCGCGGCGGGCTACCTGCTCGGCCGTGATGCGCCGAAGGAGTTCGAACCGAAATGAACACATCTCCCATCGATTCGCATCCGGTTGTCCCCCCCTGCCCGCAGGTGAACGCGCGTGGCGTGCGCACCGTACGCGATGGGACAGGTATCGGTGCCCTTTTCGCGCTCGTCCTGACCACCTGCCTGCTGCTCGGCGGCTGCTCCCTGCTTGGCGGCAAAAAAGCCACGCCCACGCTGTATGCGCCCCAGGGCAACGTTCAGCCTGATCCCGCATGGCCGCGTGCCGACTGGCAACTCGCAATCGACCACGTGCAGGTGGCACGCCCGTACGACAGCATGCGCATCGCGGTACGGCCCACGCCGCAACAGCTCGAGGTCTACAAGGGCGCCGGCTGGGCACAGCGGCCAGCGGAGATGATCGAGACCTCGCTGCTGCGGGTGCTCGAGGATTCCGGCAGGATCCGCGCCGTCGCGCGCAGCGGGGCTGGCGTCAATGCGGACTACCGCCTGCTGCTCGACGTGCGACGCTTCGAGTCCGATTACGCCGGCAGCGCGGCGCCGAATGCGGTCATCGAGATCAATGCCAAGCTGCTGCATGCGCAGGACGCCGAGGTGGTCGCCTCGCGCACGTTCGTACAGTCGATACCTGCCGCGGGTGTGGGCGTGCCGCAGGTGGTCGACGCCTTTGACCGCGCCATTTCCGCGATCGACCGTGACATCGCCGGCTGGGCGCTGAGCATGGGCAGCGGGCACCAGCGCAGCCCGAAGGCTTCCAAACGCTAGAGCGAGCGTTCCGCGCTGGCGGAACGCGCCACACGCGCATCGACGCATGACCCTGCGCGAGGCGTGAGGCCATGGCGTAGGCATGCTGCGGCCGCGCGATTGGCGATTTGGCGCGCCCCTACCCCAGACGCGACAATAGCCGGCCCCCCGGAGCCCGCCATGACCGACACCCCCGAGATCGAACGCGACGTGATGGAATACGACGTCGTCACTGTCGGCGCGGGGCCGGCCGGGCTGTCGTTCGCGATCCGGCTGAAGCAGCTGAACCCGGAGATCTCGGTCTGCGTGATCGAGAAGGCGTCGACCATCGGCGCGCACATCCTGTCCGGCGCGGTGATCGAGACCGGCCCGCTCGACGCGCTGCTGCCAAACTGGCGCGACAGTCCGCCGCCGATCTGCATCCCCGCGACGACAGACGAGTTCTGGCTGCTGTCGAAGAGCGGCGCGCGCAAGCTCCCGGTCCCGCCTGGCATGAACAATCATGGCAACGTGATCGTGAGCCTCGGCGCGATGTGCGCCTGGCTCGCGCCGCAGGCCGAGGCACTGGGTGTCGAGATCTACCCGGGCTTCGCCGCCGCCGAGACATTGCATGACGACGCGGGCGCAGTGATCGGCGTGCGCATCGGAGACATGGGCGTGGCGAAGGACGGCTCGCACAAGCCTGGCTATACCGCTGGCATCGACATCCGCGCGAAGGTCACGGTGCTCGCCGAAGGGGCGCGCGGGCATCTCACCAAACGGCTCGTCAAGCAGTTCAGGCTCGACGAAGGCCACGACCCGCAGACGTATTCGATCGGCATCAAGGAACTCTGGCAGGTGCCGGAAGATCGCGTCACGCCCGGCAAGATCGTGCACACGCTCGGCTGGCCGGCCGACAACGCGACCTACGGCGGCAGCTTCCTGTATCACCTCGACAAAGGCCGCATCGCACTCGGCTACGTCAGCGGGCTCGATTACAAGGATCCCAATTACAAGCCGTGGGAGGCTTTCCAGCAGTGGAAGAACCACCCGATGGTGAAGCCACTGCTCGAAGGCGGCTCGATCCTGTCGGCCGGCGCGCGAGCGATCGTCACGGGTGGCTGGCAGTCACTGCCCACATGCGAAATGCCGGGCGCGCTGCTTATCGGCGACACCGCGGGTCTGCTCAACGTCCCCAAGATCAAAGGCACGCACCAGGCGATCCGCTCCGGCATGCTCGCCGCGGAACATCTCGTGTCGACGCGGCTGTCCACGCACGGTTGGGATGCGAAGTTGCGCGCGTCCGACGCGATGGCCGAACTGCGCGAAGTCCGCAACATCAAGCCCGCCTTCAAGCGCGGCATGTGGTTCGGCATGTTGAACGCGGCATGGGAGACGGTAACGCGCGGCAAGTCGCCGTGGACGCTGCGCAACACGCCCGACTGGTGCCAGATGGAAAAGCTGGTCCAGTACGAATCACCCGACCGCGGCTGGGGCGACCGCAGCCTCGCGCCGCGCGACCGCCTCGCCGGCGTCTACTTCGCCGCGACCGAGCACGACGAGGACCAGCCCGTGCACCTCAAGGTGCTCGATACGTCGATCTGCGTCACGCGCTGCACCGAGGAATACGGCAACCCCTGCACACGCTTCTGCCCGGCGGGTGTCTACGAGATCGTCGAGGACACATCGAGCGAAGGCGCCGGCCGCCGCCTGCAGATCAACGCCGCGAACTGCGTGCACTGCAAGACCTGCGACATCAAGGACCCGTACGAGATCATCACCTGGGTGACGCCCGAGGGTGGGTCGGGGCCGAATTACCAGATGCTGTGAGGCTTGGCCGATCCTGCTGCTAGCATGTATGCCTAGCAATGAGCAGCCGCCTGACGCAGTCCTGGGTTTCGATGAGCCACGCTATGACACCCCAATCTTTCCCGCGACGCGCGCGAAGCGCCCTGTTCCAGGTATTGCGCACCGCCTTTCGCGCCGTGCCGATGAGCGAGCCCACGCGCGACCGCCTTCGCTCGCATTTCCTGCGCACCTTTCCAACCGTGCGTCCGCTGCCGCAGCAGGGGCAGTTCCAACCTGGCGTCGAGCGCCGTCGGCGCGTACGCGCCGACGAACGCTGCATTGGCTATGTCGAATACAGCGAAGAGCCTCTTCCTGACCCCATGCCGGCCACCCTCGTCGCGTTCTACCTACCGCAGTTCCACACCATTCCCGAAAACGACGAGTGGTGGGGCAAGGGTTTCACAGAATGGCGCAACGTGACGCGCGCACTGCCTCAGTTCGAAGGCCACCTCCAGCCGCGCCTCCCAGGCGATCTCGGATTCTACGACCTGCGCAATCCGCAGGTCATGCGCGACCAAGCGAAGCTCGCAAAGACCTACGGTCTCTCCGCATTCTGCTTCTACTTCTACTGGTTCGGCGGGAAGACGCTGCTGGAGGAGCCGTTACGCAACTGGCTCACTGACAAGTCGATCGACTTCAAGTACTGCCTTTGCTGGGCAAACGAGAACTGGACCCGGCGGTGGGATGGACGGGATGACGAAGTCCTGATCGCGCAGAGGCACTCCCCCGAGGATGACATCGCCTTTATTGAGTATATCGCTGATTACCTGCGCGATCCTCGCTATCTGCGCGTCGACGGCAAGCCAATGCTCCTGCTGTACCGGCCCATGCTGCTGCCGGACCCGAAGGCGACGGCGCGGCAGTGGCGCACGTGGTGTCGCAAGAATGGCGTGGGTGAGATCTACCTCGCTTATGTGCAATCGTTCGAAAAGCCTGACCCCAAATTGCTTGGCTTTGATGCCGCCGTCCAGTTTCCTCCGAACACAGCTGCCGGTATCGATGTCAGCGCCACCCGATCGGTTGAAAACCCTGCTTACCGGGGAACCGTGCTCGACTGGCGGTCACTTCCGGACAGTTTTAAACAAGCTAAGGATGCTGGCGCTAGTCTCCACGCCGCGGTGAACTGTGGTTGGGACAATGAGCCGCGACAGCCTGGGCGGGGGCGCACGTGGCTGTGGTCGAGTCCGCACCGATACTGCGAGTGGCTGCGAAGCTGCATTTTCACGAGCGGCTATACGCGCCCGACCGTGTTCATTAATGGATGGAACGAATGGGCGGAAGGCGCAGTGTTGGAAAGCGATGCGCGGCGCGGTTTTTGTTGGCTGCAAGCGACGCGAGCCGCATTATTACCCGTCCAGCCTCTGGCAGAGCGGCCATGCGCTGTCATCCACGCGTGGTATCCGGAAATCATCCCCGAACTTCTTGATTCGATGGGGGTTCGCGCCTTTCCTTGGAAAATCATCTTAACTACCGGCGTAGGCATGGCGTCCTGCGTCGAACATGAAATACGCCGCTACGGCGCAACCGACCTCGTCGCGGACATCACAGAACACCCAAATCGTGGTCGGGACATCTTGCCCTTTTTAAAAGTCGCCGCACAGTTGCTGTCGGCCGGCCACACGAGCGTATTGAAGTTGCACACCAAACGCTCTCCACACCGCCCGGACGGCGCGCGCTGGCGCGGCGAACTAACCAGAGCACTAGTCCACGGGGGGGGGCGCTTCTCGTGGAATCAGATGCAGAGTTGTCTTGATGTTGGCTTGATAGCCCCAGCGGGTCACCTGCAGCCGATGAGCTACTTCTACGGTGCCAATCGGGAGCGCGTAACCCGGCTAGCGAACACACTGAACATTAGCGACATCGATGATCGTCGCTTTGCATCCGGCAGCATGTACTGGATACGGTTGAGCGCAATTGAACAGATCCTCTTCGACGCCTTGGCCGACTCGGATTTCGAAGACGAGCAGGGCCAAGTAGACGGTACACTGGCGCACGCAATCGAACGCATAATTGCGCCGCTTGTGGAATGCAACGGATTTCGCGTGAAGGAGATTGGACAAGGCTTCGGCGGAGCTGGATACCGCGCGCCAACGAAAATAACGTAGCGCCAGACGCTAATTCGACACGATATTCCAGCCGGCCGGCGTATTGGCGGCTACCTGCTGCGAGGGGGCGAAGCTGCCATCCGCCGTCTGTAGACTCATGCGCACGTCGCTGCCGGTCCAGACAATATCCGC
>SCUY01000232.1 GCA_004322525.1 Lysobacter sp.
TGAGACGTTTGGGTTCTTCCTGCGCAGGCCCGCCGCGCCCCCAGCCGCTCGGGGGTGGCGGCTCGCGGCCCTCCATGATCGCGTCGATCTGCGGCGCATCGATGGTCTCGTAGAGCAGCAGCGCGTTGGCCATGCGATGGAGCGTGTCGATATTTTCCGTAAGGATCTTGCTGGTGCGCGCATAGGCCCGGTCGAGGATTCCACGGATGACCTCGTCGATCTTGCGCGCGGTCTCGTCGGACACGTTCTTGTGCTGGGTAACCGAACGGCCCAGAAAAACTTCGTCCTCTTCCTCGGAGTAGGCGATCGGGCCCATCTCATCGGAAAGGCCCCACTTGGTGACCATATTGCGCGCCATCTTGGTCGCACGCTCGATATCGTTCGACGCGCCGGTGGTGACCTGGCTTGCGCCGAAGATCAGTTCCTCGGCCACGCGTCCCCCGTAGAGCGAGCACAGCTGCGACTCGATCGTCTGCTTGTTGTAGCTGTACTTGTCACCCTCCGGCAGGTACATGGTCACGCCCAGCGCGCGGCCGCGCGGGATGATCGTGACCTTGTAAACCGGATCATGCTCGGGCACGAGGCGTCCGACGATCGCATGGCCCGCTTCGTGATAGGCGGTGAGCTTCTTCTCATCCTCGCTCATCGCCATCGAGCGGCGCTCGGCGCCCATCAGGATCTTGTCGCGCGCCTTGTCGAAGTGCTCCATGTGCACCTGCTTGGCATTCTCGCGCGCGGCGAACAGTGCGGCTTCGTTGCACAGGTTGGCGAGGTCCGCGCCCGAGAAGCCCGGCGTGCCGCGCGCGATCGTCATTGGCACGACATCCTCGCCAAGTGGCAGCTTGCGCATGTGCACCTGCAGGATCTGGTCACGCCCACGCACATCAGGCAAACCGACAGTGACCTGCCGATCGAAACGGCCCGGACGCAGCAGCGCCGGATCGAGCACGTCGGGCCGGTTCGTCGCGGCGATGACGATGACGCCCTCGCCGCCCTCGAAGCCGTCCATTTCGACCAGCAACTGGTTGAGTGTCTGCTCACGTTCGTCATGGCCACCGCCAAGGCCCGCGCCGCGATGGCGGCCCACCGCATCGATCTCGTCGATGAAGATGATGCAGGGCGCGTGCTTCTTGGCTTGATCGAACATATCGCGCACGCGGCTGGCGCCGACGCCGACGAACATCTCGACGAAGTCCGAGCCGGAGATCGAGAAGAACGGCACCTTCGCTTCGCCAGCGATCGCACGCGCCAGCAGCGTCTTGCCGGTGCCGGGGGGGCCGACCATCAGCACGCCGCGCGGGATCTTGCCGCCGAGTTTCTGGAAGCGACCGGGGTCGCGCAGGAAGTCGACGAGCTCGCCGACCTCCTGCTTCGCCTCATCACAGCCGGCGACGTCAGCCAGCGTGACCTTGACCTCGTTCTCGCCCTGCATCTTCGCGCGCGACTTGCCGAAGCTCATCGCACCCTTGCTGCCGCCCTGCTGCATCTGGCGCATGAAATACACCCAGATGCCGATGAACAGCAGCCAGGGCGCGACGTTCAACAGGATATAGAGCAGCGAAGGGCCGCTCTGCGGTGGCTTCTGGTCGATGGTGACCTGATGGCGGATGAGGTCGTTGACCAGGTCCTTGTCGCCCGGATCATAGGTGGCGAACTTCGTGCCGTCCTTCCGCTCGCCATTGATCGTCGTGCCGTCCTCGTTGATCACGACCTTGGAGACGCGATCGGACTGCACCTGCTGGACGAACTGGTCGTAGGCCAGTGTTTCGGGCGCGGCACTGCGCGGCCCGAACGCCTGGAACACCACCATCAGCACGACGGCGACCACCACCCACAGCAGCAAATTCTTGGCCAAATCGTTCATCTTCCTGCCCAGTGGCCTCGCGGCCGGTTCGCCATTACATCGCCACGTTAACGGCGACGCGGCACGTTACTTCATCTCGGCCCGGCGTCCCTGCGCGAGCGCATAGACCTCGGTCGAACGTTTGCGCGAAGCTGCCGGCTTGCGGATCACGACCTTGTCGTACCGCCGCCGCAACTCACGCACGTAGTCATCGAACCCGACCCCCTGGAACAGCTTGATCAGGAAATCGCCGCCGACCCGCAGGTGGCGGTCGGAAAAGTCCATCGCCAGCTCCGCCAAGTGCATCGAACGGGGCAGGTCGACCGAATCCATACCACTCATGTTGGGGGCCATGTCGGAGAGGACAAGGTCGACAGGCAAGCCGTTCAACGCGGCTTCCAGCTGCGATAGGACCGCATCCTCCCTGAAATCGCCATGAAGGAACTCAACGCCGGCCAAAGGTGGCATGTCGAGGATGTCGAGCGCGATCACGCGGCCGGTGTCGCCCAGAGACTGGCGCACCCATTGCGACCAGCCGCCCGGCGCGGCGCCCAGGTCGACGACGACCATGCCCGGGCGTAGCAGGCGGTCGCGCTCGACGACTTCCTCGAGCTTGTACGCGGCTCGCGAGCGCAGGCCTTCAGCCTTCGCCTTCTTCACGTAGGGATCGGAGAAATGTTCCTTCAGCCAGCGTT
Organism: Lysobacter sp.; assembly: GCA_004322525.1. GTDB lineage: Bacteria > Pseudomonadota > Gammaproteobacteria > Xanthomonadales > Xanthomonadaceae > Cognatilysobacter. The sequence continues at coordinate 2,539 of SCUY01000232.1, forward strand.
GGCTGCTCTTGCTGCGCGTCGGCATCGCACTCGGCCGGCGCCGTAAAGGAGGCGCATGGACGCATGATACCCTGCGCCTCCCCACGCTCCCGGAACGCCTGCTTGACGATGCCCAGCCTCACGCCCGCCCAGACCCGTTTCCTGCGGGGCCAGGCGCATGGCCTCAAGGCGATGCTGCAGGTGGGCGGTAAAGGCGTGACGCCCACGCTGGTCGGCGAGGTCAACCAGGCCCTCGAGGACCACGAGTTGATCAAGGTCAAGATCGCCGCTGACGATCGCGAGGTACGCGCAGCCCTGGTCACGGCGCTGGTGGAAAGTACGGGGGCTGCGCTGGTGCAGCGCATCGGGCACACCGCCGTGCTCTACCGGCCCAGCCACGACAAACGGCAGATCGTGCTGCCCCGGCCCTGAGCCGCACGGCATCCGCGTAGTTTCACGGACACGGCCATGCAGTTGACCCTTGAACAACCCGGACACCGGTACATCGTTCGCGGTGCCGATGGCGGCAGTGCATGGGTCAATGACCGTCGCCTGACCGCCAGCTTCGCGGTCTCGCCCGACGTACTGCTGGATGACTGGCCGGTCGCGTCGATCGGCCTGCTGACGCCCGATCTGCTGGCACCACTCCTCGCCCTGCGGCCTGATGTGATCATCATCGGTTCGGGCGGCCAGCAGGGATTTGCTCCCGCGCTCACACAGGCGACCTGCCTGCAGGCGGGAGCAGGCTTGGAAGTGATGACCAATGCGGCAGCCGCGCGTACGTTCAGCGTGCTGGCGGGCGAAGGGCGACGCGTTGTCGCCGGCTTCATTCTGGGCTGAGGATCACCGCGGCGGCAGGTAAAGCAGCGGATCGACCGGCTTGCCGTTGTAGCGGATCTCGAAATGCAGCATGTCGCGCGGGGCGCCGCTGTGGCCCATTTCGGCGATCTGCTGCCCTGCCTTGACCTGCTGCCCCTCGTTTACCAGCCGCTTGCGGTTGTGGCCATAGGCCGACAGCCAGGCCTCGCTGTGCTTGATGATCACCAACTCGCCGTAACCGACGAGCCCGGCCCCGGAGTACACCACCGTGCCATCGGCTGCGGCGCGCACCGGCGCCCCTTCGACGCCATCGATGTCCACGCCCTGCCGGGTCGGTTCGCCCGCGACGAAGCGGCCAGCCAGTGTCCCCTCCGCTGGCCAGCGCCATGGAAAACCGCTGGCGGGCGGCGCGACCACCGGCGGCGGCGCGACAGCTGAACGGGCCGGCGTTGAAGGGCCGACGGGCCGACGCATGGCCGCTTGCGGCGGCTGCATACCACCCGGATACAGGCGAAGGCGCTGACCCGGATAAATCGTGTAGGGGGGAGCGAGCGCATTCCACGAGGCGAGATCGAGCACGCTGACGCCGCTTCGCGTGGCGATCGCATACAGGGTCTCGCCGCGCTGTACGACGATGCTCGCACCCGGCCTGGGCCGTGAGACGACAGGACGCATTCCACCGCGCGGCGGTGCCTCGCGCACGACCGAGCTCGAACACGCGCCGAGCAGCAGCAGGGCCGCGGCAACGGTTGCCGGCCGCCACGCACTGTTCGATCCGGCAGGCATTCCCCGATTCCTCATCCGCTGTGTTGTGCCCCCCACACGAGCCAGGCCACCAGCGCGATCACCAGCGCCACGGCCAGCCAGCCCACCGGTTCGATATATCGACGCAGCGTGGCTTCCGCGCGCTCGCCCCCCAGCCGGATCGCCAAGGCCAGCAGGAACACACGCTTTCCACGTCCGATCGCCATGCTGGG